>CALDZQ010000042.1 GCA_937944035.1 uncultured Neomegalonema sp.
GGGCAGCGGTGTTGTCTCGTCGCCCAACTTGGCGCAAATGACCCAGTTCATAAGCGTCTCACCGGGGCGTGTGGGGTCGTTGTAAATCGGGTAGAGGACGAGTTTTGCTTTCATACCGCCCGCGATAATCATCGAGCGGCCCGTAAGGAACGGCTTCGTCCACGCCACGCCGCGCCACATGAGGATGCCGTTCCAGCTTGGCGGGCCTTCCTCGCCCGCGAAGTGTTTGCGGACGGTGGAATGGATGCCGTCCGCGCCGATCAGGACATCGCCTTGGAAGTCGGTTTGTTCCGTGTGCGCTGTGACGCCGCCCGCGTCTTGGGTGAAGCCGCTGAGGCGGTGGCCGGTTTTGATGGCGTCCGCGCCGAGGCGGGCGGTGACGGTGTCGAACAGCAGCTTTTGCAGCTTTCCGCGATGGATCGAGAATTGCGGCACGTCATAGCCTGCGCCGATGCCGCGCGGCTGGCGCAGAATGTCTTGGCCGGTAGCGGTTTTGTAGATCAGCTCTTCCGTGCGGATGCCGATGGCGTCGAGTTGGTCCAGCAGGCCGAGTTCGGCGAGTTCCTTGATGGCGTGGGGCAGGGTGTTGATGCCGACGCCGAGTTCGCGGACGGAGGCGGCCTGCTCGATCAGCGTCGCCCTGATGCCGCGCGCGTGGAGGGCGAGGGCGAGGGTCAGGCCGCCGATTCCGGCTCCGGCAATGAGAATGTGCATGGCGGGCCTCCGTGTTGGGTGGCGGACTTGTTCACCGGAACTGGACCCTCGGTACAAGTCCGAGGGTGACAGTATCGTTCACTTCTTCAAACGCATCACAAGGCTCGACGTATCCCATCTACGCCCGCCCATTGCCTGAACGTCGGCGTAGAATTGGTCGACGAGGGCGGTGACGGGGAGTTGGGCGCCGACTTCGTTGGCGTGTTCGAGGCAGATGCCCAGGTCTTTGCGCATCCAGTCGACGGCGAAGCCTTTGTTGTCCTGGAAATCACCGTCGAGAACCCACTCGTAGCGGTTTTCCATCTGCCAGCTTTGCGCGGCGCCTTTGGAGATAACATCGACCACGGCGCGGCCATCGAGGCCGGATTTGTTGGCGAATTCCATCGCCTCGGCCAAACCCTGAACGAGACCGGCGATGCAAATCTGGTTGACCATCTTGCAGAGTTGGCCTGAACCGGATTCGCCGATCAGGCGGCAGGATTTGGAATAGGCATCGATCAGCGGCTTTGCGCTGTCATAGGGGGCTTGGTCGCCGCCGCACATCACGGTGAGCGCGCCGTTCTCTGCGCCCGCCTGACCGCCGGAGATGGGGGCGTCGACAAACTCGACGCCGTTTGCTTTGGCGATGGCGTACAGTTCTTTGGCGACTTTGGCGGAGGCGGTGGTGTGGTCGACGAAGATGCTGCCCGCTTTCATCGCCTCGAATGCGCCGCCGGGGCCGGAGGTGACGCTGCGCAGGTCATCATCATTGCCGACGCAGGCCATCACGAAATCGCACCCTTCGGCGGCTTTGGCAGGGGTGTCGGCATGAGCGCCGCCATACTCGCCAACCCATTTTTCGGCTTTTGCGGTGGTGCGGTTATAAACGGTGACATCGTGTCCGGCTTTTTGCAGATACCCCGCCATCGGGTATCCCATCACGCCAAGTCCGATAAAGGCTACTTTCGCCATAGTCAAAGCTCCGTTTTTTGTGCTTATACCGTCAAACCTCGCGGATGCTGCACGTCCGTGGGCGCGGTGGGGTTGAGATTGTTGTCGGGACGTAGCATGACCGCCGCAGCGTTCAGGTCAAGGGCGTAAATCTTATCGGAGCGGGCTGCGTGTTGGGATTGTGGCGATTGGTGAGGCGGGCATTTGTGGGCCTGTTCTTTCTTGTCTTCTCGCTGTTGGCGAGTGCGTACATGCTTGCCTCGTTTTCGCTGCCGCAATTTGACGGGACGCAGCGGTTGGCGGGTGTTGATGCGAATATCGATGTGATCCGCGATGCGCAGGGAATCCCGCATATTTTTGCCAAGACACGGCACGATACGTATTTCGCGTTGGGCTATATCCACGCGATGGACCGTCTGTGGCAAATGGATATGTCGCGGATGCTCACGAAAGGGCGTCTTTCCGAGAGGTTCGGCATTCGCGCGCTGCCGACGGATAAACTGATGCGGGCGCTGGATTTGGACGGTCACGCCGAGGCCAGCCTTTCGGCGCTGTCGGATGAAACGCTGGAGGTACTGGACGCTTATGCGGAGGGCGTGAACGCCCGCATCCGGCAGGTTGAAGAGGACGGGTTGGGGCGGGGCGCGCCGGAGTTTTACGTGTTTGGCGGGGAAATTGAGCCTTGGACACCTGCGGACTCGATGTCCGTGTTGAAAGCTATGGCGTTTCAACTGTCGCGCGGGGCGCTGGCCAAGGAGGTCAAGCGCGGGCGGTTCCTGCTGTCGCTGGAGGCGGATCAGGTGCGGGATCTTTTTCCCGATTATCCGGGGCAGGGCGTCTCGCCCTATCCGCGTTTGCGGACGGATTCAGGGATGCAAGCCGAGCGGATGGCGCGGGTTGATCTTCCGGTCTTGGGTGACTTGCTGGATGAGAGCGCGGCGGGGGCGTCGAACGCCTGGGCGGTGGACGGGACGCATTCATCCAGCCGTGCGCCGTTGCTGGCCGCTGATCCGCACCTGACGCTGAGCGCGCCCTCGACCTGGCATCCGGTGCAGATTTCCGGGCCGGGTATTGAGTTGATCGGCGGGAGTCTGCCGGGCATCCCTGCGATTGTGATCGGGCGTAACGCATCGATTGCGTGGGGGATCACCGCTGCCGAGATTGACGATACGGATGTGTTTATCGAGCAGGTCGATCCCGATAACCCGACCCGCTACAAGACGCCGGACGGGTGGGAAGAATTTGAAATCCGCAAGGAGCGGCTGGAAATCCGTTCGGACCGTCCGATTTCACTGACCCTGCAACGCACACGGCACGGACCTGTTTTGCCGATCAATCTGGCGGGGCTGGCATCTGTTACGCCGCGCAACCATGTGCCGGTGATGTCCTGGACCGCGTTGTCGGATGATGACACCAGCCTTGAGGCGTTATTGCAGCTTAATCAGGCGACGAATGTGTCGTCGGCATTGCGGGCGATTGACAGCTATGTCGCGCCGGCGGTTAATCTGGTGGTGGCCGATGCGGAGGGTATCGGGATGGGGGTTGCCGGGCGGGTTCCGCTGCGCCGTCTGACCAGCAAAATTCAGGGCCGCGCGCCCAGCCCCGGCTGGGAAGACGCGCATGATTGGGTGGGTTGGGTCGACCCGGCGTCACTGCCGAAGACCATTAACCCGCCGGACGGGGTCGTTGCCAATGCGAATAACCGGGTGGGCACAAAAGCGTTTCCGCGCCACCTGTCGTTCGACTGGGACGCGCCGTACCGCCTGAACCGGATCAACAAGCAGCTTGAGGCGCGCTCTGCCCACAGTGTCGAGAGTTTCAGCGCGATGCAGCAGGATGTTGTCTCTGAAATGGCGCGGGCTGTTGCGCCGCTGATCGGCGAGGAGATCTGGAACAGTGGCGATGAGGAGGGCGCGCATCCGCTCCGCGGTGAGGCGCTGAGCCTGTTGGAAGACTGGAACGGATCGATGGACGAACATCGCCCCGAAGCGCTGATCTTCACGGCGTGGCTGGACGCGCTGATCGGGCGTGTGACGGCGGATGAGTTGGGTGCGTTGCAGGAGTATTATCGCGGCGCGCGGCCTTTGTTTATCGAACGGGTTTACCGCGACATAGACGGGGCCGGGCGCTGGTGCGATGATGTGACCACCGATGAGATCGAAGAAACCTGCGCCGATCTGTCAAAAATGGCGTTGGATGAGGCGCTGGTCAACTTGTCGGAGACCTATGGGCGCGTGATCGCCCGATGGCGCTGGGGGCAGGCACACGAGGCGCTGCACAAGCACCGGACGTTGGGTGATGTGGGGACGACGATTGCGGGTATCCGCCTGTCACTGGGACCGCTGGTCAATATCGTGCACGAATCGAGCGGCGGGGATTTTACGCTGAACCGGGGGGCGTTTACGCATGTGGGGCCGCAGCCTTATGCGAATGTTCACGCCGCCGGATTGCGCGTTGTTTACGATCTGGCGGATTTGAACCGCTCGAAATTCATCGTCTCAACAGGCGCGAGCGGGCATTTTCTGTCGCGGTATTATAAAAACCTGTCGCCGATCTGGCGCGTGGGCGAGCTGGTGCCGATGTCGACTGACCGTGAGGTGCTGGAGTCGGGGGCGCTTGGGACGCTGACGATCACGCCGGATCAGGAAGTGGCTTCGCCGATGCTGCCGTAACGGCCCCGATAGTAAAGGAGCGGATCGCCTTCGCGAACGCCCGTCTCCAAAACCTGACCCATCAGAATGCGGTGATCGCCGCCGCCATAAACATCATGCAAACTGCAATCGGCCACCGCCAACGCGCCCTTCAGAATGGGCGCGCCGCTTTGCCATGCGGGCAGAAAATCCTCTGCGCGGGGGTCGTGGTTTTTGGCGTAATGATTGGAGAGAGCGGACTGATCCTGCGAGAGAATGTTCATCGCGAAATGCCCCGCGCGCAGGAAACGGGCGAGTGTGGCCGAGCGTTCTTCGAGGCAGAAAAGCGCCAAGGCGGGGTCCAGGGACACGGAACTGAGCGAATTGATGGTGATCGCGACTCCGCGCCCCTCCGGCGGTTGGCACGTAACGATAAGGACGCCCGTCGCAAAAGAGCCGAAGCAGGCGCGGAAAGCGGTGCTGTCACTGCCGCTGCCGCGCTGGAAATCTGTATCAGTGGCGGTCATCGGGCGTTCCTGTGGTGTGGTGTTCGGTAAACCATACATAGGGGAGAAGTGTCGGGGCCGCCATGATGATTGTGGTGAATTGTATCGGCGTCACATAAGGAGCACCAGAGGCGGGTCTGTGCGTCAGGAATTGGCTGACAGGTATGAATTCTCTTCATCAGTTGACTCATCCCATCCGCATACAAGCAAATAATGTCTCGTTTTGAGGAAGAGAGATAGTATGGCTAACGGTGATAAAAAAGATCGATCAAGAGCGACAGACGAAGAGAAGGATCAGGAAACGAAAATTGGTGCGCGTTTGCGGTTTTTCAGATTGGCCAAAGGTCTTTCGCAGACAGCGCTTGGTGACTCCGTCGGATTGACTTTCCAGCAGGTGCAAAAATACGAGAAGGGCATGAACAGGATCAGCGTTTCCCGCTTGCTCCAGTTCTCGGAAATTCTGGACTTCGATATACGGGAGTTTTTTGACGGGATTGCCGATCAGAAATCTGATAATGCCAGTAAGGCGGGTGAGATTTCCGGTCTGATTTCTTCAAAGACGACCATCTGTCTTGTGAAAGATTTTTCGAAAATCAAAGACACTGCTCTGAAAAGAAATATTGCTGAATTAGTCTGTAGTATCAGGATGGATCATCAATAAAGTTCAGAACGTACTTTTATTATATCAGTGTGTAAGCATTTTTGACTTCTTCTACAGTCTCTTCAGCGCGATCGGTTATCCAGCGCGTGAAAGTCTTGGAAGATATAGACGGGTTCGCGCAAGGCAGCAGGTAATGCGCGCCGAGCTTGAATGGTTCGATCTGTACAGCCGGGACCAATACACCACTATCAAGTTCCGGCTTAGCGTAGCTCAAGTTGGCCAGAGCAATACCCTGTCCCCGTATTGCCGTCTCGATTGCGGAAGAATCCGCGTCGAATACAATGCCTTTATCGAGAGCATCGTTCATTTGCGCAGTGTCAACATCCGCAAATTTGCCCCAGCATTTCCAATCCCAACGATTAGGGGAATTCACCAGAAGGCGGTGGCGCACAATATCTGCCGGGGCAATTCTGGAGGATTGAAGTAATTCGGGCGAGCAGACCGGCATCATCCACTCGTCAAGCAAGCAGACCGCAGAGTTTTGTTTCGAGGGCGGATCACTTTCATATACCACTTCTATATCGTAAGATTGCCCCTGTTCCTCAAGAAGGGGCGACCACGATGACAGCCGGACAGTGATGTCGGGATATGCGCGCTCGAACTCTCCAATCCGGCGTAAAAGCCAGAGAAGTGCAAAGCTGGTTGAGCAATGAACGATCAGAGAGGGTCGTTTTTCCCTGATCTCGCTGACCGCGCGGGCGATTTCGTCGAAAGATGACCGAGTGACCGGTAGCAAATGTTCAGCCTGTGTCGTTAGTTCAATACCGTTGTGCAGGCGACGAAACAGCAGCAATCCAAGATGTTCTTCGAGAACACGGATTTGATGACTTATCGCACTTTGCGTGACATTCAGTTCCTTGGCAGCCTTGCTGAAGCTCTTGTTTCGTGCGACCGCCTCGAACGAGCGAAGCGAAGGGAGGGGTGGAAGTTTACGCACGATCTCATCCAATACAGACGGTATTAATACCCGAACCTTGGGTTATTTGAGTGTATAATGCAACCCTCGACATTGCTATCTAAGCGCGAAATCATCACGCCGCGTGCATGGTCGCAGGTTCCAGATAGACGTTCTCGAAGTGATAGCAATGGTGTGAAGTCTCGATGATGTAGCCTCCGCCCTCTCTGCCGGGCATCGGTTGAATGCACGATACGCTTTCTTCGACGAAAAGAAGCGAAGCACTCGCCACAGCGCCCTTGAATAAAGAATCAGTTAGGGTTGGAGGCCAATCGTCACCCGGATTGTCATGGATGCCGGGAAAGACCATCATAACCGGGGCGTCGTCAGATCCAATGCCTGCTTCGGACAGGAGGTATCGGCAATGAACCTGCGCTATTGTTCCAAATCCGACAATTCCGAAATGTGCGGGGCGCAAAAGACGCCCCGCAAAGCTGTCGATCTCCTGCATCTAAGCGGCAATCGTCTTGAGCGGGGTCTGGCCGCCCAGCTCAAGCGCAGGCCGCCGGAAAAGCTCAAGCCGGCGCGCTTCTTCGATGACGGTGTTCAGATCATCCGATGTTGGCAAACCCCGTTCCTCCATCCATGCGTTGCAATAAAATTCATCCAGGTATTTTTCCCCGCGATCGGAAGCGATAGCAAGTACAGTCTGCTCAGGCGACATCGTAAGTGCTTTATGCATCGCACCGAACAGCGAAGCACCGGATGATCCGCCCAAAAGCACGCCGAACCGCTTTGCGATAATCCGTACAGTCGAGAAACAGGGGGCTGTATCGACCAGATAAGCCTCATCCACGACCGCCTCGTCCAGATTGTCCGGCTTCCAAGCGAGGCCCATTCCGGTAACGGCGGTCTTCCCTTTCACGCCACCGAAAACGACAGAGCCTTTCACGTCAATTCCCACCACTGTGCTTCGTGCGCCAAGTTTGCGAAGGCCGGTTCCTATCCCGGTAATCTGACCAGCGGTTGAAACCGCAGCGACCACAGCATCAGGGCCGCCGTCAAACGCGCCGCATATCTCACGCGCGGTCGTCTCCAGATGCGCTTCCGCGTTCCAGGGATTGCCGTACTGCCACGGCATGTAAGCGCCGGGGATCGTTTCGGCGAGGTGTTTGACGCGGGCGATCCGGGCTTCCTGATATGTCCCGTCGACCGGATTCATCTCGGTTACAATATCCACTTCGGCTCCGAGTGCGCGGACCATTGAGATATTGGTAGCGTTCGTGCGGGGGTCCATCACGATCACGCACCGGTATCTCTTGATCGCGCAAGCCATAGCGAGAGCGACACCGAGATTGCCGGACGTGGATTCCACCACTGTGCCGCCGGGCTTTAGCAAACCTTCTTTTTCAGCGCGTTCGAGCATGTTGATGGCGGGTCTGTCTTTGATCGAGCCGCCGGGATTTGATCCTTCCAGCTTGACGTAGAGCTTTGCCGCCCCTTCGGGTAAAAGCCCTTCAAGCGATAGCACAGGCGTGTTGCCGATACGGTCCAGGATTGAGGTATGGATGGTCATTGCAGAGCCTCCTTATGGTCGGAAAAAATCTTGGATGGACTGGTGATAACGGCCCGCATCGCGAGCCATCCGATGAGGGGCAGTGAAGCCGCCACCCAGAGTGCCGGGACGATGCCGAACACCGCTATCGTGGCCACGGTAAGGCCGAGAAAGAGTGCCCGCATCAGCATGATCCATGACTGAATGAATGCCCCCACCCGTCCAATCTCATGCGGTTCGACTTCCTGCATCAGCAGTGTCTGGCGCAGGATACGGACAGCCGCGTTCAGAAGCCCGAAGAGAACCGCAATGGCCAGAAATGCGGCGTGAACGGGCAAGATGGCCTGCACGACCGCCACCAGACCGAAGAAGCCCACGAGCATCTGGATCAGCGGTACGATGCGGGTATTGACGATATTGCGCGAAAGAAGGACACCGCCGCCAATGATCGAACCGACAGCGAAGAGAACCTCAACAAGCGCATATTGGTCGCCGCCCAAATTCAGAAGCTGCGAGAGTGCGACCGGATGAAGGTAGGTATAGAGGATCACGACGACATACGGCAGCGTGGCAACCAGCAGCACGACGGAAAGCCGCGCGTTCCGCTTCATGATGGCAAATCCCGCTTTGATGTCTTTCAGCGGAGAACCGCGCAGGATCTTCGGCGCCACCGCCTCATGCTTGATGAGCACAATGCAAATGATCGCGGGCACGAGAACCAAGGCGTTCGCCAAGGCAAGCATGGTGAGGCCAACACGATCGATCAGCAAAATCGCGAGAGCGCCGGTTAAGACGGCCGCGACTTGGTTTTCAACTTCTAGAATGCTGTTAACCTGCGCATATTCGCCGCCACTGTATAGTTCCTGCACAAAAGCTGTCCGGAGCGGAATATTGATCGCGTAGAATGCGGCGCCGAGCAGATAATACAGGATCAGAGGCGTTACCGATCCCGGAAGAATACTGCTCAGCAACACAACCACACCAAGCCCGGCGATAAAGGCGAGCCGGAGCAGCACCATGAAGCGCTGTCTCACGGTGCTGTCGATCAAAACGCCTGTCCAAGGGGCCAACAGCGCCAGAGCGATATTTGCACCGGTGATAAGGATGCCGAAAAATACACCGTTGTCGAACTTGCTCGCCAGCACCCAAGGCACTGCGATCATTGCCACACCGACCCCGATTGATGCGAGGGCGTTCGATGCCAGCAGGAGAAGGAGCGTCCGGTTGAAAGTCATCATGCGACAATTCTTTGTTTAAGTTGTGTTAGAGGGATATTACACGATAAAATTCTGTGTGCGTACACATGCTTGCTCGTCTTTTTGGGGAGAAGCTCATTGTTCATGGCCGCAGCGATCACGAGATCGGGCGTCACAGACACCCCTTCACGCCATGAAGACAGCGATAAAGCCGGATCACCGTATGAAATTCTGTAGGTTGGGATGCGTTCCAAACCCAATTCCCCGGCACACCAGAACCTGTGATGACCGTCGAGAATGATGTCTGTTCCATCTTCCACGAGCAAGGGATGCGTCCAAAAACCGAGTTCTGTAACTTGATCCAGTAAGGCCCGCGCTCGTGCTAGGTCCATTTCTTCATGGCGTTTCAGCGCCGCCGTTGCTGTCAGAACGAACTGTCCGTTGCCTGACTCCATAAGAGACGAACCATCCATCAAATTACTCCCTTCGATATGCCGACCATGATCGGACTTTTGCGAAGGTCTGTTGTCGGAGGGAGCGCCGGATATGAGCAACTTCAAAAAACAATACAACGTATTATTAATATTCAACTCATCGATGTATCGAGTTTTACTCGCGGCGGTCATGCCGATGCAGGCATGGCGGATTGGAATACTCGCTCAAATGTATGACCATGAATTCGCCTCGCCTTGATGCAAGTCAAAGCGCGGCCGGGTTCTTTCGCCCACACTTGCCGCTGAAACACGCAGGAGAACACCATGTTTAAGATAACCAAACCCGCCGGGAACCGTGTCGATATTGACCTGTCGGGCAGTATTGATGCCGATACGATGCGTGCGGCGCTGGATGAGTTGGTTGATGCATCTGAAGGCGTCGTAAACGGGCGTATGCGCTACACGATTACCGAATTCGGCCTGCCGACGCTGGGTGCGATCGGGATCGAGATCACCCGGCTGCCCAAGCTGTTCGGATTGATTGGCAAATTCGATAAATGCGCGGTCCTGTGTGATGCGGAATGGATCAGAAAAGCCGCTGCGCTTGAGGGAGCGCTCATTCCGGAGTTGGAAATCAAGAGCTTCACGCTTGAAGATGGTGATGGTGCGGAAGCGTGGTTGGCGGAAGGCTTGACGTAGCGGTGATTTACCGAGCCGTTCACGGAACAGCACTGATCCTGTCTTGAATCGGCTCCAGACTGAGGTCAGGGCCAATAAGCGGCTCGTGATTGACGGGATTAATTTCAGCGGCGGCTATAATGCGCCGCAAACGGGTGAGCCTGATGGTGATGCCGCATCTGCTATCCGTAATGCGGGAAACCTGACGCTGCAAAATTCCGTGATTTCCGGCGGATTTGCGCAAGGGCGTGACGGAACGGCAGGGGCTTCACCGACTGCGGCATCGATCAATGGCGGGGATGCGGCAGCGGTGCTGAACAACGCTTCCTTGACGCTGATTGATACCCGTCTGGAGGGAAATATCTCTCATGGTGGCGCGGGGGTCGACGGGACCGTGGTCAGCGATTTCGGGCTGCTGCGAAGAGGCAGCGATGGCGGAGCGGCGGCGGCGGTTCTCAACAACAGCGTGGCAAGTGCTGAAAACGCGTCATTCTATCACAACGAAGCCCTGAAAGCCGCCGCATCGCAGTGAGGTGATGCTTCCCCGATCCGGGCCTATTGCGGTTTTGCGCGTGGGGCGGCGCAGTTGGGGTTATTGTTTACTTTAAGAAAACGCGAATGCTTACGGATTATTAAGGCCCTCCGGTGCAATTAATGAGGAGTGAAATCGAGAGTACACCCCATGAATATAATTCCAAAATGCGCAACTATTTTTGGCTCAGTTTTTGCTATTATAATCACGTGTGCGGCCAGTGTGGTTTCAACACCTGCACATGCGACCATCGATGTTAACAAAAGTTATAGTCCTGCGACGGTCTATCCGAATCAGACCACGACGCTGATTATCGAGTTGCAAAATACACTGACGGCTCCGGCATCAGGAGTGAACTTTACGGACGTATTTCCCGCTGGCACATTCATCGCGGGCACGCCCAATCTCTCGAACGACTGTGGAGGCACGGTAACGCCCTCGAACAGTGGCACAGGGGGGCAGCTTTCCATGAGCGGGGCGGGGATACCCGCAGGTGACGGCGTGAATCCGGGGCGCTGTACGATCAGTGTCGATGTGACCGCACAAGCTGCGGACACTTATGTGAATACGATTGATGTGGGTGATGTGAACGGTACGGTGGCCGGCATCCCGGACAGCAATACGCAAGCAACGAGCGCGACACTTGCCGTCATCGTTGACCCGATTGGCGTTGGCATCACAACCAACCGCGATAATGTGAGTGGCCGAATTTATTTATATGGCGAAGATGTCGCCACAATGACTTTTACGCTGTCCAGCCCGAATCCCACGGCCCTCACAGATGTGGGCTATCTTTGGGAAGTGGCGCCGCAGATTATGGGAACTTACGTGGCCTTTATCCCCGGCTCAGGCGGGGGCACTTGCGGCGGTACCGTTTCCGTAATCAATGCGGGCGGTGCTACAACCACGTACCGCGAAAAAACGAACCTTTCCCTGACGGGGGGAACCATTCCGGCTAGCGGCTCCTGCACTGTGACAGTAGACTTTCAAACACGCGCTTATGCAAATCTTTTAGTCAGCGCCGTAAGTGGTGCGCTTAATTTTCCTGCCAATATTATTAGCAGTACCGAAGGCGCATCCAACACCGCCCCCGTTAATAAGGATTTGAGTGCGTTCCTTGGGCTTCAGATCAAAAAGACTTTTGATGGAACGACGAATAGCACTGTCAACAGCCTGACCGGGATTGCGACCTCGACACTTCGCGTGAATTTCTCACAAAGAAACGTAAATCCTATCCCTCTGGACTTCACCGATGCGATGCCGACTTCACCTGCGCAGATGTCTGTGTTGAGTGTTGACAGCAACACCTGTGGCGGAACCACTTCGACCAATGGTGGTACGGAACTGACGGTGAGTGGTGGGTCTGTCCCGGCACTCAGTAGCTGCGAAATTACGGCGACCGTGGAGGTGACGGCGGATGGCCAGTATGTGAATGTCATCCCAGCTGGTGCGACGAATACGTATGCTTATACGAGCACAACCGCGACGCTGACGCTCAGCAGTGGTTTGATCGGCGTTACAAAACTGAAGAAAAATTCCAGAACCAACCAAGGCGACGATAACGTCTATACATACAAAATTACAAACCTGTCGGATATTACGACAGGCAGTGATGTGACTAATCTTCGTATACGCGATAATTTTATAAGCACGCGGCCTCCGACTGTCTATGGCGAGCAGTATTACGTTTCAAACGCCAATAATATTGCGACGACATGCCCGGCTATGACTGTTGAGGCTGCACCGGGCGATCCCTTTTTCCAAGCCAGCGGCATCAGTGTGCCTCGCGGTGTGACCTGTGATGTTACCGTCCAGATTACCGGTATGGCGGGGGTGGACTTTGGCGGAGGCAGCGTCCGTTACGACAATGTCGAAATCAAAACGAGTGTTGCCAACACGACCGAAGAAGGCATCGTTTACAATACGCCGACCGAAACCGATAAAATTCTTGGGGCCGAGCTTACCCTGCTGCACACCGGTTACAATTCCTTGAATGTGGCATTAGCATTTCTTCCGGACGCGGTTGAATCCGAAGGTTTGTCGAGGGCGCAATATGAACTCAGCTTCGTAAGCAGTTCCAATGGTCCGCAAATCGAAGATATTTTTATGCGCGATACACTGCCGGCTGGACTAACCGTCGCGCCTTCGCCGGACTGGAGCAGCACTTGCGGCGGTACGCTCGCCGCCGTGCCGGGTACAGATTATATCGAATTTTCGGGCGGTTCGATTGCCGGACACGTCAATGATCCTACTTTAGGTTTTAACGTTACCAAAACCTGCACGGTCGAGGTGATGGTTCAGGCTCCCGTCGCGAATGGCAGTTACACCAACTTGCTTCCCAGAGACACTGCGGGAACCGCCACGGCGGATCTGGAGGTCACAGGGCGTGTTGTTGGCGGCCTTAGCCCGTTCGAGCAGTTTGTGAATTTAAGGGATAAATCAGCCGTTCTGTCGGTCAGATCGATCGATCTGCCGATCAACAAGGAATTCCTGACCACGCTCATCAATGGCGGTGCACCGAGCCGCGTGCGCATTACTTTCTCAAACACCGATCCATCCGCTGTCAGGCTTACCAATCTTTCGCTGACGGACAGTTTTATCGGTACTGACCTCTCGCTTTATTCTGATGTGAACGCCACTTTCACGGACAGCACCGGTAACAGCACCGGTAGTTGTAGGGGCGGCTCTATTGTGGCTTTGGCAGGGCAGCAGACCGTTGCTTTGACGGGGGCAACAGCCGATTCTGGAGCGTTATGCTATCTGGAATTCAACGTGACGGGCAATGTGGGCGGAAGTCACGTCAATGCCATCGCGGCGGGTGACGTGACCACGAATGAAAATATTACCAATGCCGCAGGCGTCGTGGCTACTCTGACAATCGACCGCGAACTGAACGTCGGCAAGGGGTTTATCCCCAGCGTGGTTGGCGCGGGCGATACGTCCACACTGCGCATTGATATTGTGAACTCTAATTTTGCACCGATCGATTATACGGGCGCTGGAATCGCGCTCATCGATGAAATGCCAGCGGGGATTAGTGTTGCGAGTGTCGACAGCAACACCTGCGGCGGCTCTGTGACCATTAGCAGTCAGAATGGGAATGACGCACTGGTTCTTTCGGGCGGATCGTTCCCCGCTGAAACGACCTGTACAATCACTGCGAGTGTTTCCGCCGCATCATTGGGTGATTACACCAACACAATCCCGCCCGGCGTAATGATTACCAACGAGGGCGGCACGAACGCCACTTCGGCCTCTGCAACGCTTTCTGTGGTCGCTCCACCTTCCATTGCCAAGTCGTTTTCTCCCACAGCGATTAAAGTAGGGGGGATCAGCACAATGTCCTTCACGCTTTCAAATGGCAGTGCGTTTGACCTGACAGGTGCGTCGTTTACCGATACATTAACAAATATGACAATCGCGTCTCCACTTGAAGTGGGCGGGACTTGTACGAATATCACCCATACGGCAGTGTCAGGCGGGTCCAGTTTCAACCTCACCAGCGCAACCATCCCGGCGGGGGGCAGTTGCAGTGTCACTGTGGAAGTGACGAGCAGCACTGCCGGGGCGCATGACAATACGACCAGTGGTGTCGATACGGATCAGACCGGCGTTGGCGCGGTCTCTAACACCGCTTCACTCCTCGTGCTGGAGCCGCCGGTTCTGACGAAGAGCTTTGAGCCTGTACTGATCCAGACCGGAACCGTATCAACGCTGACATTCACGGTCACAAACCCGAACGGCATTCAGATCCAGTTGGACAGATTCCCCTTCTCGTTCAAGGATATTTTCCCGTCCGGGATGACCGTGGCCTCACCGCCCAATGCGTCGAGCATCTGTTCTTCTGGCTTTATACGCAATGCGGCGGACAACGGTGCGGTCTTCGCGGGAGATACAGGCGTCACCATCGAGAATGGCTTTGTCCCCGCGAATGGCACCTGTATTTTCAAGGTCGACGTTACCGCCTCAGCCGCAGGAACATACGACAACGTCACGACTGCTATCGCCACCGAACTGGCGGGCACGGGCGCTCCGGCCAGCGCAACGCTGACCGTGACCGACACGCCGCCTGTTTTGCTTGATTATTCGGATGCGCCTTCAGACGGCTCCGCATCGCCTGCCACCGGTACGACGAGTTACGGCGTGGCCACTCATATCGTGACAGCAGGTATGCGACTTGGCGGCTCTATCACCGATGAAACGAGCGCCGTTCTGAATGCGGATGACACCTCCGATGACTTTTTGGCCAATTCGCCGACGCTGACAACAGGTAGTACAGGCTACACACTGTCTGTTGGTGATGTCGCCGCTGGCCTCGGAGACGGCAACTTCTACGCCTGGATCGACTTTGATGGCGACGGTGCGTTCGAGGCATCGGAATTCGCCTCGTCCACATTCACCGGCGGCGTGCCGGATGCCACCCTGAATTGGAGCGGCCAAACGATTATGGCTGCGGGAACCACCTATGCGCGCTTCCGTCTGACCTCCGATATACTCGGTGCGGGCGACTTCGCTACCGCCGCCAGTGATGGCGAGGTCGAGGATTTCGCGGTATCTGTCGAGGCCGCATGTACCACTGTCGTTACCACCGTTGCCGATAGCGGGGCGGGGTCGTTGCGCAATGCGATTGCGTGTGCGAACGGCGATCCTGTCAAGGATTTGATTACCTTCAACATCGCCGGAGGGGGCGCTCATACGATCTCGCCACTCACGCGCCTGCCTGCGATAACCGATGATGGCGTCAGCATCGATGGCTCGACGCAGCCCGGCGCATCCTGTGGCATGACACGGAACGCTGCGGGCGCGATTACCGACCGCACGATCCTGATCTCGCTGGACGGCACAAGTGCCGGGACCGATGCCGATGGCCTCAGCATAGGCGCGGTGGACGGTGTGACCGTCAAAGGTCTCTCAATCGGCAATTTTGACCGTTACGGGATGCGCGCGGACAGCAGCACGAATACCACGATCATCTGTAACCATATCGGCCTCGCAGCGGACGGCGTGACCGTTGCCGCTAACCTCGCAAGAGGCATATTCGCTGATAGTGTGACCGGCGCAGACATCGGTGATGCCACCGTCAGCGGCATGAACGTGATCGGTGGCAATACCAATGACGGTATCTTCTTTGAAGGCACAATCGACGACGTTATCATCGACACCAATTATATCGGTATTGCGGCTGACGGGAACACATCGGTCGGCAACGGACGCGGATATAACGGCGCAGGTATCGCCTTTGACATGAAGCAAAAGTTAAAGGTGCTGAATCAGTAACTATTTGGGGCACAGGGAAGCCCAAGAGAGAGTTTCTTTATGTAGATGATTTAGCTGATGGCTGCTTTCATTTACTAGGGCTTCAGAACCCAACAGATTGGGTAAATCTTGGCTATGGAGAAGATGTTAGTATACAAGAGTTGGCGGAAACAATTGCAAATACCGTTGGGTATGAAGGCAAAATCGTGAATGATTTATCGAAACCAGACGGAACACTGAGGAAGCTTATGTCCCCGTCGGTCTTGAGAGAAACGGGCTGGAAACCAACTACGAGTTTAAGTGACGGTCTAAAAATGGCATATCAAGATTTTCTCACTAAAACAAAAGAGGGTTCAGTGCGAACCGTATAAGCAGAAAACATGGAAAAGAAAGCGACTAATATTCACCCTGAATTTGCTAACTTCCTTCAAAGAGAGGATAAGGAGAGGCT
>CALDZQ010000043.1 GCA_937944035.1 uncultured Neomegalonema sp.
GCACTCTATATGCCCGCACTTGTCGCAACCCGCTTTAACCCCGATCTCAAACAACAATATGATCGACACATCAAAGCGGGAAAACCGCCCAAAGTCGCAATCACAGCCGCTATGCGTAAACTCATTACACTCGCTAATGCACTCGTCAGAGATAACCGCCAGTGGACAAATAATCATGCTTGCGCATAACGGATACTTTAGGTACGGCCCCCTCCCGGCACAGCGGAAAAGGGGGAAGGCTGTTATCAGATCAGCGACAACAACTTGCGCGCGGCTTCTTCGGATGATGCGGGGTTCTGTCCCGTGACCAGCTTGCCGTCCACCACCACATGCGACGCCCAATCGTCGCCCTTGTTGTAGTGACCGCCATTTGACTTCAGCATGTCCTCGACCAGAAACGGGACCACATCCGTCAGGCCGACCGCTTCTTCTTCGGTATTGGTGAAGCCTGTGACTTTCTTGCCTGACACCAGCGGCTTGCCGTCGGCCCCCATTGTCCGGCGGAACACCCCCGGCGCGTGACAGACTGCCCCCACCGGACGGTCACTCGCCGCAAATGCCTCGATCAGCGCCTTGCTGTCACCGTCTTCCGCCAGATCCCACAGCGGCCCGTGACCGCCGGGATAGAAAATCGCATCGAACCCGTCCGCCGATACAGCCGACAGCACAGCCGTATCGGCCAAATCTCTCTGCGCGGCATCGTCGCCTTTGAACCGCTTGGTCGCCTCCGTCTGCGCATCGTCCGCATCGCTCGACGGATCGAGCGGCGGCTGCCCGCCTTTGGGCGAAGCCAATGTCACGTCGGCCCCGGCGTCTTTGAACACGTAATAGGGCGATGTGAATTCTTCGAGCCAAAAGCCTGTTTTCTTGCCAGTATCGCCTAATTGATCGTGGGACGTGAGAACCATGAGAATTTTCATCGTGAAATTGCCTCTTGTGAAGTGAAAGCGGACGCCTGTGCCGGACGGCACGCTGTCTTATGCAGCGCCTCTCAACAGGTTAACGTGCGCGGCAGGTAAGCGTTCCATCCCCGCGCCCGGTTTCACGCCACCAGCGCCGTCCCGACCGCCCGTCCCAGCTTGTCGATCACCTCGTCAATCTGCGTGTCTTCGATGATAAACGGCGGGGCCAGCATGACATGGTCGCCGTGCCTGCCGTCAATCGTGCCGCTCATCGGATAACAGATCAGCCCGTTCTCAAACGCCGCCCGCTTGATACGCGGGGCGATTTTACGCGCCGGATCAAATGCCCGCTTGCTCTCGCGGTCCTCGACCAGCTCCAGCGACCAGAACAGCCCGCGCCCGCGAATATCGCCGATATGGGCGTGCTGCCCGAACTGTGCGCGCAAAGCCGCCTCCAGCTTGCCGCCCATCTCCCGCACGCGGCCGACCAGCCCGCGCTCAAGGATCGCCGTCACCACAGCCAACCCCGCCGCCGTCGCCACCGGATGGCCCAGATAGGTGTGTCCGTGCTGGAAAAAGCCCGACCCGTCCACAATCGCGCCGTAGACCTCCTCGGTACACAACATCGCGCCAATCGGTTGATACCCCGCGCCCAAACCCTTGGCGATGCACAGAATATCCGGTGCGATCCCGTCCGCCTCACAGGCGAACAGATGCCCCGTCCGCCCCATACCGCACATCACCTCGTCAAGGATCAGCAACACGCCATAGCGGTCACAAATCTCGCGGATGCGCTTGAAATAGCCCTCCACCGCCGGAACCGTGCCCATCGTCGCCCCGACCACAGGCTCGGCCATAAACGCCATCACCGTATCGGGGCCAAGGCGCAGGATTTCCGCCTCCAACTCATCCGCCGCGCGTAGCCCGTAATCCGCCGCGCTCTCGTCACCGGCCCGCAAGCGGTATTCGTAACAGGGCGAGATATGCGCCATATCGATCAGCAGCGGCGCAAACTGCGTCCGCCGCCACTCATTGCCCCCGGCGGCCAGCGCGCCCAACGTGTTGCCGTGATAGCTTTGCTTACGCGCGATCAGGTGACGGCGCTGCGGCTCACCCTTTTCGACCCAGTATTGCCGCGCCAGCTTAATCGCCGCCTCCGCCGCCTCGGACCCGCCGGAGACGAAATACGCGCGGTTCAGCGCGCCGGGCGCGTGTTCGATCAGCAAATCCGCCAACGCTTCGGCCGGTTCCGATGTCATGAATCCGGTATGCGCGAAGGCCAGCGTATCCAGCTGCGCCTTCACTGCCCCGGTCACTTCGCGGTCGCCATGCCCAAGGGACGAAACCGCTGCCCCGCCGGACCCGTCGAAATAACGTTTGCCATCGGAATCAATCAGATAGCACCCTTCGCCCGCAACGGCGGTGGGTGCTTTCCATGCACTGTGACGTGGAAGTGTATGAGACATCGGGCGCACTCCGTACTGCGCGCCGACACTCTACCGGAGCGCTACAGGATGCTAAGCCACTTTGCGTTTCAGCCGCAACAGCGCCGCGCTTCGGGGCCGTTTTCGATCACTTCGGCGGGACCGAAAAAATTGCCCTGGAAGCTGTCCACGCCCAATTTGCGCAACAACGTGGCGGCCTTTTCATTCTCAACCATTTCGGCGACAACCATCAGATTGTAATGGCTCCCAAGCTTGGTAAGCGTTTCGACAAACAACTGTTTGTCCGGGGAATCGCAAACGCCGCGCACGAATGACCCGTCGATCTTCACGATGTCGAGTTCCAGCGTTTTGAAGTACTTGAACGATGTGTACCCCGCCCCGAAATCATCCAACGCAATCGCACAGCCGCGTTCGCGGATATGGGCGATGCAGTCGAGCGAGCGCTGGGACTCGTGCAGCGCCGTCGATTCTGTGATCTCGACAATCAACCGCTTTGCCGCACCTGGGTACATTTCGGTCAGTCGCTCAAAACTATCCGACCAGCCCGCGTCGTTCATCGTCTGCGGCGACAGATTCACCGAAAGCCGCAATTCCGGCGCATCGTTCAGCACATCAAATGCCAGTTCCAGCACACGGCGGTCGATCAGGCGCACAAAGCCCAGCTGTTCGGCCACGGGCATAAAGGTCGCGGCGGCAACCAGATTGCCATCGCGATCCGTCATCCGGGCAAGGCACTCGTAGAACGCCACGGCGTCCGTGTCGCGCGCCGTCACAATCGGCTGGAACGCCAGACAGAAACGACCCTCGCGCAACGCGGCGGAAAGCTCTTCGGCGATCATGATGTTTTTGTTTCGGCTTTCAACCTCGGCAATATTCGGCGTATGGAAAGCAAACCCGCCCTGACCCTGCGTCTTCGCCGCTGTCAGCGCATCTTCGGCGGCGGCAAACGCATCCTGCGTCGCCCGCGCCTGTTCGGGCAAAATCACCGCACCGATCGAAACGGTAACAGAGACAGGGCCGGAGCCTGTCATGATGAACTCGTCACGGATATTGGCTTGCAGATCGTTCAGTCGTTTCTCGACATCAGCGGTCGATTCCGGCGACAGCATCACCCCGAATTTCGAGCTTGCAACCCGCCCGATCACCTCATCCTCGCCAAGGAATGATTTGATCCGGTTCCCGACCCCGATCAGCACTTCATCGGCCACGTCATACCCGAACGCATGATTAACCCCGGCCATATTGTCGAGGCCGATAAAAGCAAAGCAGAACGCCTCGTCCGTGCTGAAAGAATCCACCAGCGCCTGTGCCAGAACATTGCGCAGGCGGGCGCGGGTGAAATGGCCGGTCAGATCGTCAAAACAGGCCAGATAGGTCAGCTTTTCCAGATGGGCGTATTCATCGCTCACATCCCGCAAGAAACCCACATAGAGAGAATCTTCAGACGCGTTGGCCGGGATGCGGATCAGCCGCTCCTCAATCCAGCATGCGCTCTTGTCATCACCCGCGAAATGCACCGCCTTGAATCCGGTCAATGTCCGGGGCCGCTCCAGCCAATGCGCGCGTCTTTTCAGGTGCTCGCCGTCAAAGCGGGCCGCCAATTCGGCCCCTGTCACGCAAGTGCAAATGTCTTTCAGCGCGGCATTCATCGCGGGTTTGGTGTGCCAGTCAATCCGGTCGCTCACCGGATCCCAGACAAAGACAGAATCGCCCGAACGCGACAAAGCGTCGATGAAATCGGGTACAGTCAGCTCTTGTCCATTCGGCATCACTATCATCGACCATTCAAAACATTGACGCGCCAACACAGCTGCCGGCTTATCACTTTTTCCATCATCGGTGTTATTATTGCGTTACTGACCGGTATGTTGTGCGAGCGAGCGGGCGATCACACGCTGCACTGTCAGCCCCTGAACGATGATCGAAAAAACGACAACCCCGTATGTCATCGCCAAAATCGCGCCCTTACCCTCAAAGTCAGGCAAAGACAAAGCCAGCGCCACCGAGATACCGCCCCGCAGCCCGCCCCAAATCAACACCGGGATTGTTCCTTTTTCGACAATCATCCCGCGTGATTTGAGTAGCATTGTCGGTAAAACGACCGCCAGAGTCCGGCCCATTAAAACAATCGGGATGATTAACAGCACCAGCATCATCAGATTCTCCGAGAAGGGAATCACCAACAGCTCGAATCCGATCAGCAAAAACAGCACCGCGTTCAACACTTCGTCGATCAGTTCCCAGAATTTCTCCAGATGCTCCTGTGTAACCTTCGACATCGCAAAGCGGCTGCCGTGGTTGCCGATGAACAGCCCCGCAATCACCACGCCCAGCGGGCCGGACGCGTGCAGATAGGCGCACAGCGCGTAAATCCCCATCACCAGCGCGAGGCTGATAATCACCTCGACCACGTAATCATCGATCTTGCGCATCGCCAGAAACGCGACATAACCCAGCACAAGCCCGATCAGCACGCCGATCACGACTTCCTCGAACAGCAGGATGCCGATTTCCTTGGGGTCAACATGCCCGTGCTCAGAGGTAGCAATCCCTGTCAGCGCCAGAAACACCACGACGCCGATACCGTCATTGAACAGGCTCTCGCCCGCAATCTTGGTCTTCAGCGCCTTGGGCACGGTCAGGGTGCGGATAATTGACAGTACCGCGACCGGGTCCGTCGGCGAGATCAGCGAGCCGAACACCAGACACCAGATCAGCGGGATCGAGAACCCGAACAGCCCCACCACGTAATAAGTCACAAAGCCGATGAAGAAGGTCGAGACGACAACCCCGATCGTCGCCATCAGCAGGATATGCCACTTGTGCCGCAACAGCGCGTCCAGATCAGTGTGCAGCGCCCCCGCAAACAGCAGCAGGTGCAGCATCCCGATCATCAGACTGTCATGGAAATCAATCCGCTCCAGCGCCGTCCGCGCCCGGTCGCCAAAGCCCAAATCAAACGCCGCATCCAGCCCCGTCACCGACGCCGATGCGAGCAGCGCGATCATCATCAACCCGATGGTCAGCGGCAGCTTGAGATACATCGTGTTCAGCCACCCGAACAACGCTGCAAACCCAAGTAGAATGGCCGAGATATTAAGTAGCGTTGCGGCGTCCATCGGTCTGCTCCGGCTCGGTTTCGGGTGTTGTCAACAATCTACCCGATACAACTGTTGACCGGAACAGGCCAGAATCATTCGCATTATTTTGTCACTTAGCGATTTTCCTGTAATTCTGCGGTCCTCAATGCGCCTCCTGCCAACTTGTGCCCTTGCCTGCATCAACGACCAACGGCGTTGAGAACTGCACCACCGGATGCGCGGCGCCCTCCATGACGCCGCGAATACTTTCGATCAAGCGGTCGGCCTCATCTGAGGGGCATTCAAAGATCAATTCGTCATGCACCTGTAACAGCATCCGTGCCGCAAAGCCCTCGCGGACCAGCACATCAGGGATGCGGATCATCGCGCGGCGGATCACGTCGGCGGCTGTTCCCTGGATCGGCGCATTGATCGCCGCGCGCTCCTGATAACTGCGGATCGGGCCTTTGGCGTTGATTGAGGGCGTATAGATGCGCCGCCCGAACAGCGTCTCGACATAGCCATCCGCGCGGGCTTTGTCCTTCATCGCGTCCATATAGGCGCGGATGCCGGGGAATTGCTCGAAATACGCGGTGATAAACGCCTGCGCCTCGCTGCGCGGAATGCGCAGGTTCCGGCCCAGCCCGTGACCGGAGATACCGTAGATGACCCCGAAATTGATCGCCTTCGCCTGCCGCCTGATCTCCGGCGTCATCTGATCCAGCGGCACACCGAACATCGCGCTGGCGGTGGCGGCGTGGATGTCCTGCCCGTCGGCAAACGCCTGTTTCAGCGCGGGAATATTGGCGATATGGGCCAGAATGCGCAGCTCGATCTGGCTGTAGTCCAGACTGACCAGCACATTGCCGTCTTCGGCCACAAACGCCTTGCGGATTTCGCGCCCCTCCTCGGTGCGGATCGGGATGTTTTGCAGGTTCGGATCGGTCGAGGCCAGCCGCCCCGTGGACGTGGACGCCATCGAAAACGACGTATGCACCCGTCCCGTCTCTTCGTTGATATGGTTCTGCAAGCTGTCGGTATAGGTCGATTTGAGCTTTGACAACTGCCGCCAATCCAGCACCCGTCGCGGCAGATCGTGGATCATCGCGAGGTCTTCGAGCACATCCGCCCCGGT
>CALDZQ010000044.1 GCA_937944035.1 uncultured Neomegalonema sp.
CGGCCTGCGGAATCGGCGTTCCGGCGGTTGGTGGTTGTGGTGAAACTGGTTTTGAAGATTGAGGCGGGTGTTCGTGTTTCACGCGGCGGGCCTGTGCCTGTGATTGCGGGCGACTCTCAAGGCGCTGCGCGGGTTCCGGCGTTTGCGCTGTTCGATGCGCGGAAATCTTTTAAGCCGCGCTCGTCTTGGCGGGGCAGGAAACCGCAGCCGAATATCCGGTTTTTTGACGATGTGGAGGTTTTTACCCCTGTCGTCGTCTCCTCGCCCGACGATGAGGTCAG
Source organism: uncultured Neomegalonema sp. (assembly GCA_937944035.1). Lineage (GTDB taxonomy): Bacteria > Pseudomonadota > Alphaproteobacteria > Rhodobacterales > Rhodobacteraceae > JAHDDY01. The sequence goes on from CALDZQ010000044.1 coordinate 282, forward strand.
CGCCGCCCAGTTGATGCGGCGGTTATCCGCTTTGCAGGCCGCGTTGGGTGATGTGCCGAAACAGGCGCGTAGGCTGGCGCGGTGGGAGGCCAAGCGGGAGGTCGGACGCTCAGAAACGGGCAAATATATCGCCCCGATCAGGCCGGGAAAACCGCCCGGTCACAGGGATCGGGGGCGGCATCCGGTGGATTTTGTGCTGAAGGATTGTCACGCACTGGCGCTCTATGCGCTACATGATCCGCCGGATATTTCGGGTGAGAGATTGGTTTTATCGTAATCGCCGGTCAGCGTCCGGCGGCCCTGTCGGTGTGCGGATTTCTGTGAGTCGGGCATGTGGCGCGCTGATTGCCGTAGTGATTTGCCGGGGCCATGACGCTTCGCACTTGCAGCATGGCCCAGTTTCAGGCATACGCGCGGCAACTCTCCTCACCGGATTAGACAGATGGACATTCGCAACATCGCGATTATCGCGCACGTTGACCACGGCAAAACGACTCTCGTTGACGAGCTGCTCAAGCAGTCAGGCTCCTTCCGCGCCAACCAGCAGGTTGCTGAACGGGCGATGGACTCGAATGACATTGAGCGCGAACGCGGGATTACAATCCTCGCGAAATGCACATCCGTTGAGTGGAATGACACGCTCATCAATATTGTGGACACGCCCGGACACGCCGATTTCGGCGGCGAGGTTGAGCGTATCCTCTCGATGGTGGACGGCGTTGTTCTGCTGGTAGATGCCGCCGAAGGCCCGATGCCGCAGACAAAATTCGTGACCGCCAAGGCGCTCGCGCTCGGTCTGCGTCCGATCGTGGTGCTTAACAAAGCCGATAAGCCTGATGCCGAACCTGACCGCGCGCTGAACGAAGTGTTCGATCTGTTCGCCAATCTTGATGCGAATGACGAACAGCTTGATTTCCCGACTCTCTATGCCTCCGGCCGCAACGGCTGGGCCTGCGAGTCGCTCGACGATGTGCGGGAAAATCTCGAACCGCTGTTCAAGGTGGTGGTCGATCATGTTCCTGCTCCGGCGCAGTTGGCCAATGCGGGCGAGCCGTTCCGTATGCTTGCGACCACGCTCGAAGCTGATCCCTTCTTGGGCCGCATCCTGACCGGGCGCGTTGAGGCGGGCACAATCAAAGCCGGAACGCCGCTCAAGGGCATGTCGCGCGACGGCAAAGAAATCGAGCGCTTCCGCGTTACCAAAATCCTCGCCTTCCGTGGCCTTTCGCGCCAGCCGGTCGATGAAGCCGTCGCCGGGGACATCGTCGCGATTGCCGGCATGACAAAAACCACCGTGGCTGACACGCTCTGTGACCCTCTGGTTATAGAAGCGATTGAGGCTCAGCCTATTGATCCGCCGACCATCTCCGTCACCTTCGGCATCAATGACAGCCCCTATGCAGGCCGTGATGGTGACAAGGTGCAGTCCCGTGTGATCCGCGCGCGCCTGCTCAAAGAAGCCGAGACCAATGTCGCGATCAAGGTCGAAGATACGCCCGATGGCGAGGCTTTCGTGGTGTCCGGCAGGGGCGAGTTGCAACTTGGTGTCCTGATCGAGAATATGCGCCGCGAGGGGTTTGAACTGTCAATCTCCCGTCCGCGCGTGGTCTATCGCGATATTGACGGCCAGCGGCATGAGCCGATTGAGGAAGCGATCATCGATGTTGATGACGAATACTCAGGCACGGTAATCGAGAAACTGACCGAGCGTAAAGGTGAGTTGGTCGAAATGCGTCCTTCCGGCGTCGGCAAAACCCGCATCGTCACCCATGTGCCGTCGCGCGGCCTGATCGGCTATCACGGTGAATTCCTGACCGCCACGCGCGGCACAGGAACGTTGAACCGGATTTTCCACTCTTGGGCGCCGTTTCGTGGCAACATCCAGGGCCGCCGTGTCGGCGTGTTGATCTCGATGGAAACCGGAACGGCTGTTCCTTACGCGATTTTCAACCTCGAAGACCGTGGTAAGTTCTTCATCGGCGCGGGTGAGGCCGTTTACCAAGGCATGATCTTGGGCGAGCATAACCGCGACAACGATCTTGAGATCAATCCGCTCAAGGGCAAAAAGCTCTCCAACGTGCGGGCCTCCGGTAAAGACGAGGCGGTTGTTCTGACCACCCCTGTCCGCATGAGCCTTGAGCAAGCCATCGCTTACATCGCGGATGACGAGTTGGTCGAAGTCACGCCCAACCACATTCGCCTTCGCAAGCGCTATCTTGATCCGAACGAGCGCAAACGCCAATCCCGCCAGTCGGCATCGGCGTAGCAGAAAAACCATAGCTCAGAACAACTCAATAGCCCCGCGCCGTCAAACGCGCGGGGCTGTTTTATTCGGTGCTCGCTATCTCCCGCGAATCCCGCGCGCGCGTTAAAGTCTCGAAGTGAGAGCGCAGGTGCTTCTCAATAACCTGCGCCATGACGCCCTCATCTTCCATCTCTTTCAGCGCAACATCGATTTTACCCATCACGCCCCGGCTGCGGGGGTCGAATTTCGGATAGACGATATGAAGCGGGCGGATTGCGAGGGGCGTTTCTGCGACCTCGATCTGGTCCTCGAACCCGGCCTTGATGATCTCACCGTTCCCGACCATTGCCGAGAGGGAAACCACATCCACATCCCCCGACACCAGCATTTTAAAACAATCAGAGGGTGTGGCAGGTGCGGTACGAATTACGAGTCCTTCAGCAACTTTCGCTGAAATATCGTCATCGAAATACCCTTCAGGACGACAAAGGTTAAGACCGTTCAGATCATCAATACCGTCGAACTCAAGGGGCGCACCGGCCTTGTGATAAACGACGATCAACACCTCATACACGGGACGCGAGTACCACAATGCCGCGCGGCGATCCTTGGTGTCATACCACGGAAAACTCGCCTTAAAAGTGCTTTTTTGAGTCGCACGCATCGCGTAATCCCAAGGCAGAAATTCAATATCCGGCCTGTACCCCGCACGGGTCATAGCAACTTTCACCAACTCCGTGAACAAACCGCCTTCGGGCAGGTTCTTGTCGGTGAAGGGTGCATAGTCATTGCCCGTAACCACCGGAAGAAGCTTACTTTCCGGCGTCGCGGCAGCGGTAAAGATCTGTTCCTCCCGCTCTTTAAGACTGGGGATCACCAACGTCGTGCCGGGAAAAATCAGCTTGCGCTTACCTTTCACCTTTTCAGCATTCGCGTTCAAAATTGGCAGCCACAGCACTGAATTTCCGTAGAAACGCTTGGCAATACGGGACAGCGAATCCCCCTTGCGGACGACATAGGTTCTGGTGGTTTCCCCCCCGCTATTCGCCTCAGCGGCGCGGGCCGTATTATCAACATCACCAGGTGCAGGTTGTGCGAAAAGCGGTGCTGTGATGAGCGCCAATGCTAGACCTAAAGCGGAGGCTGCTGTCTTCATCCCCATCAATTTTCTCCCGTTATGTAACAGTCACCCCGTGATTCTTTTAACATCGTCCCATAAAACTGAAGGTAGAACAACAGACAACGGACAGTGCTCCGGCTGCGTGTCCCAATTCGCGAATAGACACCCTGCGGGAACAACGGTAAATCTGCCCCATGTCGATCCGCCTGAATCTTATCAACGCTTATCTCCGCCGTTTTGTGAGACCTTCGCTCGCCTGCATTAATGATCCTGAGCGCGCCCGCAGGCATCTTGCCCGCTCCTCAAGGCTTTTGCCAAAATGGCCCGGCGGTATGCGCATTACCGAAGATCAGGTCATGGGCGCGGCCGGCCCCATACCCTTGGAGTGGGTCTCGTCCGGCATCGCCGACCGGCGGCGGATCATTATTTATCTGCACGGCGGAGCATACCTCATGGGGTCGCCCCAAAGCCATCGTTCGATCACACGCTATCTGGCGAAAAATACCGGCTTCCGGGTGATGGTCCCCGATTACCGCCTTGCCCCGGAATCACCCGCCCCGGCGGCGGTGGAGGATGCGCTCAGCGCCTACACCCACCTGCTCAAGCAAGGTTATCTGCCCGATGAGATCGCGTTCGCGGGCGAGAGTGCGGGCGGCGGCCTCTGCTTCGCACTTCTTCTGCTGGCCTTGCAAAAAGGGTTTCCCGCGCCGGGCTGTATCGCCGCGTTCAGCCCTTGGGCCGACCTCACCCACTCAGGCGAAAGCGTCGTCGCAAATGCCGTTTGTGATGTGATGCTTCCGGCGGAGAGGATTGACGAGGTCGCCGCCTTCTATATCGGCAAAGGTAACGCTGCCGATCCGCTGATCTCGCCGTTATCCGGCGATTTCTCCGACCCGCCTCCAACGCTGATAACGGCCAGCAAGACCGAAATTTTGCGCGATGACGCGATCCGCCTGACGCAAAAACTCCGCGACGCGGGCGGCGAGGTGCAGCTTCACCTCACCGAAAACACCCCCCACGCCGTCGAGTTCTTCGCCCCGATTCTGCCGGAGGCGCGGGCCTCACTTGATCGGGCCTGCGCATTCATCAGGGCCAATC
>CALDZQ010000045.1 GCA_937944035.1 uncultured Neomegalonema sp.
GGTTTTCCGCGCCTGCTCGCCGCCGAGGTTATACACCCCTCGACCCGCGTGACTTTCCATATACGTTATGGGGCGCGGTTTGCGGGTCAGCAGCGACAAAACCCCCGCCAGCGCAAAATGCTTGTGGATGTCGGCGGGACCGCCCGCATGGTATCCGTGTTGATAAGACAGCATGTGCCCTTATGGCGAAGAAACTTACCAATAGCCACTCTCAGTTGACGCAACTTTCTTCTGAGACTGCGACACAGCCGATGGCTCGATTTTGAGCAACCCGTCAATATCAAGTTTGCGGCCTTTATCCAGATCGGGTTTACTTCTTCTGCGAAGAGTTACAGTTTCTGCCCCCTCGCGCAAAGCTGTTCGGAAGGCTTCAACAATCTTCCACCGTTCATTGCCGAACATCGTTTCAAGGTCGGATGCATATTTATGGACCCAAAGCGCCGCAGCTGCTGCGACTTGAGGAGCAGCATATGACGTTCCAGATGCAAAGCGTTCAGAGCCGGAAGCTTGGTTAGCATGAATTGGTTCAGAGCGAAGCCCCTTCAATTCTCTATAACTTCCACGGTTAATATACTCGGCCTGCGTCCAGACATCGACTTCGTTACTGTTGGAATAGCCCCAAATAGGGTAATGGTCGTAAGTTCGGTCCCGTTTATTAAATCCGCCAGCGGAGATAGTCCGTGCATACGCTGCAGGGTAAACGACACGGTCATTTACTTGTCCGGCAGCACACACGATTATTTTTCCCGCTTCGTATGCCGCATCAATGCTTTTTGCGACGGGCTGCCCAAAATCGGCTCGGCCTCCTGCAATTTTTCTGATAATTTCAAAAGGGCCAAGCCAACCTGGGTTTCCCATACTTACACTCATCACCCGGACACTCTGCAAATGCGTTGCGTGGGTTATAGCATTTCCAAGTGCCTTCACAGACTCTATCTCTTTAAAGCGCACAGCATCACGTCTTGTATTAGGACCGCTATCTCTAAAAAGTGGTCCATTTGCAACGCGATACGGTACGATTGTCGCTCCCCTCGCGATACCAATTAATTTTCCGGGAAGATTAGACAGTATAATCGAAAGTGTTTTCACGCCATGCGCCGGGTATTCAAGAAAATCCAGTACATTTGAACTGCGCGTCAGTGCTGAAATCGGCAACGCACCAAAGCGGTCTGTCGTATTAGGGTCAAAAAAATTAACACCCTTATTGAGCAAAATATTCGGTGGAGGAGGAACGTTCCAACTACTCCAGCCCAATGCAGGATGCGGTGCGATACCGCTATCAATATGCGCGATTTGAGTTTGCTGGGATGCCGTAAGTGCCGCAACGGCAGAGTCATATTCTGTACTATTCTCAACCGTAAGATCTTTAAAATATCCATCACTGTCGGGCGGACGCATTTGAATTTCTCCTGCAAGCATTAAATCCACAATGAAAACTGTTTTACAGCGTAACCAAGTTAACGATGATTGCAATCATAGAGTGCACTTTCAATGAAAGCCTTCGCGCGCCTGTTAGAATCTCTCGTGATGACGCCCTCGCGCAATGCGAAGCTGACTTTGCTGACGGGGTATTTCCGGCAACAGCCGGACCCGGATCGCGGCTGGGCGCTGGCGTGCATCGCCGGATCGTTGGAACTGCGCAACGCCACCGGGTCCACCTTGCGCAAAATGGCCGAGGAGCGCGTGGACCCGATTCTGTTCCGCATGTCCTACGACTATGTCGGCGATCTGGCCGAGACGGTAGCGCTGATCTGGCCCGCGCCGGACACAACGCCGGACACAACGCCCCTTCACCTGTCCGAAGTCGTCGAAACCCTCAAATCCTGCACCCGCGCGCAAGCGGCCGACCATATCGCCGGATGGCTTGACCGCCTCAACCCCTCCGAACGGCTCGCCCTGCTCAAGCTGGCCACGGGCGGGTTGCGGGTCGGCGTGTCCGAGCGGCTGGCCAAAACCGCCCTTGCCGCCATGAGCGAAGACGACGACATTCTCGATCGGATCGAGGAGATGTGGCACGGGCTGGAGCCGCCTTATACTGCCCTGATGCAGTGGCTCGATGGCTCCCGCGCCGCCCCGCAAGTCGATCTGACGCTGGCCTTCAGGCCGATGATGCTGGCCCATCCGCTCGACAACGGCCTCTATTCCGCTGAAGAACGCAAGGGCGGGTTGCACGAGACCGACGGCTCCGGCGCGTGGACCGCCGCCCGCATGGCCGAGCGCCTCAACCCCACCGATTACACCGCCGAATGGAAATGGGACGGCATCCGCGTGCAAGCTGTCAGCATCGGTGGAGAGCGGCGTCTTTACACCCGCATGGGCGAGGAAATCGGCGGCAGCTTTCCGGATGTCATCGCCAATATGGCCTTCGAGGGGGCCGCCGATGGCGAGTTGCTGGTCATGCGCGAGGGCGAAGTGGCCCCGTTCGCCGACCTGCAAAAACGGCTGGGACGCAAGTCGCCGGGGGCCAAAACCCTGCGCGATTCCCCCGCCCATATCCGCCTTTACGACCTGCTCCATGATGGCGAGGCCGACACCCGCCCCCTGCAATTCACCGACCGCCGCGCGCGGTTGGAGGCATGGTTCGAAGACCAACCAATCCTGAGCGGCGTTGATGTCTCGCCCCTGATCCCCTTCACCGATTGGCCCGAACTCGCCGCCATCCGCGCCACCGCCCGCGAGGCCGAACAGGAAGGGTTGATGATTAAGCGCCGCGACTCCGCTTATGTCGGGGGTCGCCCCACAGGGCCGTGGTGGAAGTGGAAGCGCGATCCGCTCAGCGCTGATTGTGTGATGATGTACGCCCAGCGCGGCCACGGGCGGCGTTCCAGTTTCTATTCCGATTACACTTTCGGCGCATGGCGCGACGGGCCGGAAGGGCGCGAGCTGACCCCCGTCGGCAAAGCCTATTCCGGTTTCACCGATGCCGAGTTGAAACGCCTCGACAAATGGGTGCGCGATCACACCACCGACCGCTACGGCCCCGTCCGCGCGGTCGAATTCGCATTGGTATTGGAGATCAGTTTCGATGCCGTGCAGCGCTCCGCCCGCCACAAATCCGGCATCGCCATGCGCTTCCCCCGCATCAAGCGTATCCGCTGGGACAAACCGGCCCACGAAGCGGATAAGCTGACGACATTGGAGGGGATGATCGCGGGGTAGCCCTTAACTCAAAACCGTCAAACCGCATCAGGCTCCGCAGAAGCCTCCGGTTCCACTTTTTTCTTAGGACGGCCCCGGCGTGGCTTGGGTGCTTCTTCTTCGCCCTCAGCTGTGACCACAGGCTCGGCCTTCTTGCGCGGCGCACGTTTGCGTGGTGCGGGCTTTTCGGCAACCTCGGCAGGGACAACCGCGCCATCCCCGCGCGGATCACCGGCGAGCGGGTCAATACGCGGGGCAGCGGGTTCCGCCACAGCCTGAGCCACAGGCGCTTCCGCCTGCACGTCTTGCTGCACGGGTTCCTGTACCTGCTCAGCCTGTTGACGTTCGCCGCCATTGCTGTCCGCACGATCGGTGTCACGCGGCTCATTACGGTAGTCAGAGCGCCCGTCACCCCGATTGTCAGAGCGTCCCTCGCCCCGATTGTCGGAGCGGTTATAGCGATCCTCGGAGCGGCCCTCGTTCCGGTTATCGGAGCGGTTGTCGCGGTTGTCAGAGCGGTTCTCGCCCCGCGCCTCACGTTCGCGCGCGCGCTCGGCATCGCGTGCTTCGCGTTCGGCCTGCATCTGCGCTTGCTGCTCGTTCCGGCGGGCTTGCGCCTCGGCCTCGGCTGCCATCGCGACCGAGACGATCCGCTGATAGTGTTCCGCGTGTTGGAAAAAGCTTTCGGCGACAATCCGGTCGCCTGACAGCATCGCATCCCGCGCCAGCGTCGTGTATTTCTCAATAATCTGAGAGGCGGTCCCCCGGACCTTACCCTCCGGCCCCGAACTGTCATAGACGCGGTTCAGGTTGTTGCCGCCGTTATTATTGTTATTGCCACCACCACCGCCTTGACGCCGACCGTTCTTTTGGCGGTTGCGGTTGTTTCCGTAGTTTTTCGACACTTGCTTCATGTGTTCTTCGATCAGATCAGTCCGGTTTCAAAATCATACTCCACAAGGAATAAACCCCGAAAAGTATAAACACGGTCTGAACCCAAGTCCCTTAATTGCGTGGCGGCAAATCCGCACTACCGTTCCGCGCTTTGCGCACGATCAGACAGCGTTGGATGCCCGCGATATCGCGGCGGAACGTCAAATCATCAAAACCAGCCCCGGAAAAAAGGCGTTTCACCGCCTCCTCCTGGCCCGAACCGATCTCAAAGAACGCCGTTCCGGTTTCAGAAAGTGCCTTGGACAATCCCGAACTTAATATTCGAAATGCCGAAAGGCCGTCTACACCCGAAAAAAGCGCCGATGCCGGATCCCACTTAAGGACATCATCCGACAGGTCATCCGCTTCGTGCTCTGCGATGTATGGTGGATTGCAAACCACAAGGTCGAAGGGCGCGTCAACCTTTTCGAACCAATCCGACCGTTCAAACCGCGCTTTTTTATCCAAATGCAGCCGTTCCGCGTTAATTCGGGCAATTTCAAGCGCCGCCTCCGAGGCATCAACCCCCAGCCCCGTCGCATGAGGCAACTTCGCCAACAGCGTCAGCAGGATGCAGCCCGACCCCGTCCCAAGGTCCAAAATCCGCAAAGGGCGGTCTGCGGGCGCAATTTCCAGCACCGCATCGATCATCGTTTCAGTATCGGGGCGCGGGTCCAGCACATCGGGGGTAACGGCGAACTCAAGCCCGTAGAACTGGCGGATGCCGATGATCTTCGAGACAGGCTCGGCCCCCTCGCGCCGCACAATCGCCGCCTCATACCGCGCGGCCTCATCAACCGACAGCGCCTCGCCCCCGTCCATCACCAGCCGCGTCGCGTCGATGCCCAGCACCCAGCACATCAAATCCCGCGCATCCCGCGCCGCGCTTGGCGAGTTGCTCAACCGCTTCGCTGCCGCCCGGACGGCCTGCTCGCGGGTCATCAGCTGGCCCTCCGGTTTTGTGCGATTGACCAGACGAATAGGGCAACTAGACCGAAACACGCACCTAGGCAGATGATTCTCGCCACCGAATTCGCACTGTTGGCGAACGCAAACAAGTCTGAATACCCTGCGTACCCTTGTGACGGCAGAAATAGCGATACGATTGCGGCTGGAAACAAACCGGCCCCGATGATGCCAAGATGCAGCAGCCAGAAAAGTGCTTTTGTCAGGCGTGGATATGACATCGCCCGAAGTCGGGTTTGAAGCCAAGTCAAGGCCGCGAAGAAGGCCATGACCAGCACAGCATTGGCTGCAATATTTCCGGTATGAACAACAAAATACGTGTCGTGCAGGGACGGTTGTTGGTGGTGCAAGCTATCGAACAGTTGCCCGATATTTATCAATCTTACGACGCCAAAGACTGCGTAGGTTAAAGCAGTCACGGCGAATAGCGTTGGCGGTTGCCAGCGGTTCATTTCGCCCCAAAGCGGGATCAGTACCAGACAAAAAGAGATAAAAATTTCCTGGATCAATTTGGCGGCTCCATTCCCAAATCACCTCAACCGAAGCCGTGAAAGATCATGCTTCCAGATCAGCCAGCTTATTCGCCTGATCGTCTGCCGTTAGTGCATCAACAAATTCGTCCAGATCGCCCATAATCACTTCGGGCAGCTTATAGAGCGTCAGGTTAATCCGGTGGTCCGACACCCGCCCTTGAGGGAAATTATAGGTCCGTATCCGCTCAGACCTGTCGCCGGACCCGATCTGCCCCTTGCG
>CALDZQ010000046.1 GCA_937944035.1 uncultured Neomegalonema sp.
GTGCCGTTTCTTGATGAACCTGAGGCGATGTCGGCGCTTTTGGCCTTCATCACCGAGGTTGAAGGGCGCGCAAAGCCCTCGTAAAACGACGCCTTCCCCGCTACTTGTTTTGACGCGTTTTCCGAGTCGGGCAATGAACCCGTTGCCCTTGATAACGCTATAGAGATTTCGGGGCCGCAACGTGTATCGGTGTCGCTCGAAATCGCTCTGACCGGAGAACGGCATGAAAATCATCCATACCGACCGCCACCGCCTGCGCGCCTCCAAGACCGAATTGAGCGGCGGCGCGTTGATTACACCCCATGAATGCCCGGAGCGGGTGGCGCATATCCTGTCCGAACTGAACAGGCGCGGTCATGCCGATATTGTCGGGCCGGATGAATGGGGCATGGACCCGATCCTGCGGGTGCATGACGCGGATTTCGTGAGCTTTCTTCAAACATGCTGGGCCGAATGGCAGGCCGATGGCAACGCGGGCGAGGCGATTGCGACGACCTGGCCCTCGCGACGGATGCCCCGCCTGAAAGTGCCGCGCCATATCGACGGCAAGCTGGGCTATTACTGCCTCGCCTCTGAAACGTCGATCAGCGAAGGCACGTGGGAGGCGGCCTATGCCGCAGCGCAGGTTGCGATAACCGGCGCAAAAGCGGTGCAAAGCGGCGTGCGGGCGGCATTTGCGCTGTGCAGACCGCCGGGGCATCACGCGGCGCAGGATATGTTCGGCGGCTATTGCTTTCTCAACAACGCGGCAATCGCGGCGCAGTCTTTTCGGGATGGCGGGGCGGAACGGGTGGCGGTGCTGGATGTGGATTTTCATCACGGCAACGGCACGCAGGCGATTTTCTATGATCGGGACGATGTGTTCTTCCTGTCGATCCACGGCGACCCTGATGACGCGTTCCCGCATTTTCTGGGCGGGGCGGACGAGACCGGAGAAGGACGCGGGGAGGGGTTTAACGCCAACTATCCGCTGCCACCGGGCTGCGCTTATGACCGCTGGGCGGGGGCGCTGGACGAGGCGTTGGCGCGGATTGCGGCCTATGCGCCCGACGCGCTGGTAATCTCGCTGGGGGTTGATACGTTCGAGCGTGATCCGATCAGCTTTTTCAAATTGACGAGTGATGATTTCACCGACTATGGCCGCACGCTTGGCAGGCTGGGTCTGCCGACGCTTTTCGTGATGGAGGGCGGCTATGCGGTGGCGGAGATCGGTGTGAATACGGTGAATGTGCTGGAAGGATTTGAGGATGGCTGAGATGCGTGATGCGGTGCGCGCACCGGATGAGTATGGCACGCATGATGCGGTCGGGCTGGCGGCACTGGTCGCGGCGGGTGAGGTTTCGGCGGACGCGTTGCTCGATGCGGCGCTGGCACGGGTTGAGGCGCTGAACCCGGCGCTGAACGCGGTTGTGCATCTGCGCGAAGGGGTGGCGCGCAGGGCCATTGCGGCGGGGCTGCCGGACGGGCCGCTGACGGGTGTGCCGTTCCTGCTGAAAGATCTGGGCGCGGAGGCGCGGGATTTTCCGACCCATAGCGGATCGCGGCTGATGGCGGATTCGGTTTGGGCTTACGACTCCGAGATGTTTTTGCGGCTGAAACGCTGTGGTTTGGTTTCGTTCGGGCGGACATGCTCGCCTGAGTTCGGGGTTGGTCCGGTAACGGAGGCGCGGGTTTATGGCGGGCCGACGCGTAATCCGTGGAACCTGAGCCATACCTCCGGCGGGTCATCCGGCGGCGCGGGCGCGGCGGTGGCGGCGGGGATTGTTCCGGCGGCGCACGGATCTGACGGCGGCGGGTCGGTGCGGATACCGGCCTCGGCCTGCGGGTTGGTCGGGTTCAAGCCGACACGCGCGCGCCTGCCGGACGGGCCGGATTCCGGCGAGGGATGGGCCGGGATGGCGGTGGACGGGTTTTTGACGCGATCCATGCGCGACACGGCGGCGTTGCTGGACGCGGTTGCGGGGCCGGATGTGGGCGCGCCCTATCATCCGCCGCCCATGCGCCGGACCTATACCCAAGCGCTGGCGCGGCCGCCAAAGCCGCTGCGGGTGCGCTTTACGACCAAGACGCTGACCGGAGCGCCGATCCATGCCGATTGCGCGCAAGCGGTGACGGGAACGGCGCATCTGCTGGCGAGCCTTGGCCATGCGGTCGAGGAACGCGACTTCGACGGCGGGCTTGGGGTGGAGGCGATGATGCTGGCCTGGACCAAGATCGTCGCCTGCGGCAATGCGCTGACGGTGCGGGGCAAGCTGGCGGGGGCGGCGCTTAACCCTGATCTGCTGGAGCCTGCGACGCTGGCGGCGCTGCGGCTGGCGGAGACGGTGTCGGGGGCCGATTATCTGGAATGTGTGGAGGAAATCCACGCTTTCGGGCGGCGGATGGCGCATGTGTTTGACGATTGCGACGTGCTGCTGACCGCCACAATGGGCGCACCGCCCGCCGCGATTGGCCAGTATGCGCCGCATTACGACGACTTTATCGAGTACCGCACGGGGCCGACGGGGGTGTTCACCTATTCGCCGTTCACGGTGGCCTTTAATGCGAGCGGCCAGCCCTGCGTCTCGCTGCCGCTGCACTGGAACGGGGCCGGCCTGCCCGTCGGTGTGCATCTGGCGGCGGCATTCGGGGAGGATGAGCGGCTGATGGCGCTGTGCGGAGAGGTGGAACAGGCCGCGCCGTGGAACGGGGTGCAACAGGGATTAATCGCACGCGGCGGAATTTGGGCGCGGTAGTTGGAGGGGGGGTCACAGCGCTTACTCGTCGCGCTGTAAAACCGCGTCCAGCGCGTGACGCATGGGAGCGCGGATGTCGGCGGGGAGGGAGCCGATGGCGGCGCGGATGTCGTTTTCGGCGGCCATGATGAACTCGATGCTGTGTTTGGTGAGTTCGAGTTGTGTGGTGAGATCGACGCCTACCTGATTCAACACGCTGTTGGTAATAGCGCCCGCACCCGCCGCACCCATCAACATAACCTGCTTGAGCATGTTCGTGCCCGTGTGGTCGAGGGCGGCGGCGGCTTTGGGGGATTGCTTGGTCGCTTCGCTGGCGATTTGTGCGAGTGCGAGCAGAATATCGGCATCGGCGCGCAGCAGGATGTTGTGATCGACGCTGCT
>CALDZQ010000047.1 GCA_937944035.1 uncultured Neomegalonema sp.
GTCGGCTCGCCCGCGAGGGTCAGCATGTGCCAGCCAAGCGCGGAATTGCTGGTGATAACCGGAACCCCGATCTCCGCTTCCGCCTGTTCAATGATGCCGAAACCGCGCACGCTGGTGCAGGAAACAAACACCGCATCAACCTCCGCCCCGTCCGCAATCCGCCGGATCGCGTTGAGGGTCGAGGCTTCGCTGATGCGGGCTACGACATGGTCTGCGATTTGCTCGAACGAGCCGAATGCGGGGATTTCCAGGCCGTTCGCCTCCAGGACGCTGCGCATTCGGGCGGAAACCTCTGCGATATAGGGTGTGATAAAGCCGAGTCGCTTTACGCCCAGATGGGCGCAGGCGGCGAGCGTCGCGCTGATCGGTTCGGTGACTTTTGCCCCCGGTTGCGCCTTATGGATCGCTGCCGCGACCCGATCCGCGCCGATGATGGTGGACGCTGAGGTGCAGCCGTAGCCGATCACGTCGGCCCTTGGCAGCAGCGCCGCCGTGCGGGGCAAGCCTTCCTCCATCGCGGCCAGAGTTTCGGGGGTGACTTCAGGCGCATTGGGAATGCGGGTGTGATAGAGTGCGGTTCCGGGCGCGGTGAAAACACCGCGCAATTCAGGCTCCAGCGTTTCGTCGCTTTGCAGGACGACCAGCCCGAAAGACTTATGCGCCGCCGCGCCGCCATCGCTCTCAAAATCCAGACGCATCGGTTAAACTCCTATAACGGGCAGTTCCTCCGCCGCGCGGGTGGTCAAAAGGCGGGGCGGGCCGTCGGTGATGACGATGTTTTCCTCATGCACCATCATCTTACCGTCCGTGATGCTCATGCTCGGCTCCAAAGTGATGACCATGCCCTCGCGCAGGACCGTATGATCGAAACCGATCAGCGAGGGTTCTTCAGTCAGCTGCATCCCCAGCCCGTGTCCCAGACGCCCGATTCCGCCCCCGTTGTCCCCGATAACTTTGCCCATCGCCGCGAAAACCTGCGCGCAGGTGCGGCCCGGACGGGCGGCTTTCATGCCCGCTTCGGTCGCTTCCCACAGGGTACGATAGGCGCGCTTGGCGGCGTCATCCGGCTCACCGATCGCGAAGTTACGGTCGAAATCGCAGAAATACCCGTGCCGCATCGCGCCCGTGTCGAGCATGAGCACATCGCCCTTGCGCAGGGGCGTATCTCCGGGGGGAGAGATCACATCGCCATACCCCCCTTGCCCGGCCCCGCCGACCAGATAAGGCACATCCTCGGCCCCTTGCTCCAGCAGGGCGATTTTGAAGGCACGGAAAGCGGCGTCGAGCGGTTGGCCTTCGCTGAAGAGGGTGTCCGCTTTGTCGAAGGCGGAGGAGGCGATCCCGCAGATGGTCTCGATTTTTTCGATCTCGCGGGTGGATTTGGTCATGCGTAAGGTGCGGACCAGCGGGCTGGCATCGACCAGATCGACATCTTCAAGGGCGACCCGAAGCCGGACGAAATCATTCATCGGCATCCGCAACGTGCTTTCGCGCCCCATCGGCATTCCGACAACCTTGAAGCCCTGCAAAGCCGCAGTCAGCAGGGTGACACCATCATCTTCGGCGGCGGGAGAGGCCCAGGTACGGACATCCTCAACCCACGTCCCGCGCATCAGCATCTCACCGATTTCGGGGATCACAGCGACGGGTTTGCCGTCACGCGGGATGATGAGGAACCACGGACGGGTCGGGCTTTGCCAGAATAACGTGCGGAAGCCGCTGAAATAGCGCAGTTCGGCCTCGGTGGTCAGCAGCAACGCATCCATGCCGACGGCGCGCATATAGGTTTGCGCGTCCTTGGTGCGGGCCTCGTATTCGCTGGTCGGGAAATCAGGCATCTTCAGGTTCTTCCGAAATATAGCACAGGACGCGGGAGGAGGGGGTCAGGCCCAGTGCGGCGTGGTCGCACTCGAATAATCCCGCAATTCCGGCGATGCCTGAGGGGGTGGAGCGGTAGCCGTGGGTGGCAAGGCGCTCGTTGGCCGCCGTGGCCTGCGCATCGGTGACGGTCATAAAATCATCGGCCTCGCGGGCAAGGTATTTGAGGGTCAGGTGCGAGGCTTCCTTGCAATCGAGACGGCCCATGTTGGAAACCGGACCTGTGGCAATCACACTCTCCCCTGCCGCGACGCTGCCCATCAGGGCGGGGGCGGCGTCCGGTTCGACCACGATGATGCGGGGCGCATCCCCCCACGCCACCCGCGCCGCCGCCGCGCAAGCCGCCGCCATCCCGCCGACCCCCGCTTGCAGGAAGACGTGGGTGGGTGGTTCGGGCAGCTGTTCGGCCACCTCGGCCCCCATGATGAGGTAGCCCTCCATCACATCGCGGGGCGGGTCGGTGTAGCCATGCCAGCTTGTGTCGGACAGCAGGGACCAGCCGTTATCTTGAGCGGCTTTGAGGGCGGCATCGAGACTGTCCTGATACTCCGCGCCCTCGCGGACCACTGTTGCGCCTTTGCCCCGCAGGCGATCGGCGAAGACTTCGGGGACGGTTTCGGCGATATAGACGACGGCATTCGCGCCGAAGAGTTTCGCCCCGGCGGCGACGGAGAGGCCGTGGTTTCCGGCGGTAGCGCAGACGAAGGTTTCGCCACGCAGCGCTTCAGCCTCCGGCCCGTCACCCGCTTTTGTGACGGCTTGCTTGGCGATGGCGTGGACTGCGCCGAGGGCTTTGAAACTGCCCAGACCCATGCGCCCGCGCTCGTCTTTCAGCGATAGCGTGGCGATGCCGAGTTCTGCGGCCAGATCGCCCGCATCGTGCAGCGTGGTGGACGCCGCCGCCGGGCATTTCGCAAAGAGGGCGCGGGCTGCGGCTGCGTCGGTGCAAATCTCGCCGCTTGCGAGGGCGTCCGCCTTTGGCAGGCCGGAATGGCGGTGCGGGTTGGCTAGAATAGTCATGCGGGATTCTCCGAGAATTTTACGAAGAATGCCTCAAGTATCGTCCGGTGCGCAGTGTTTTTCGACGTTATCCAAACGAATTACGTCTCGCGTTCCTTAATAATGGCCAGCGCATCGCGGAAATGGGGGCTGTCACCACGCCCCAGCCACTCGAAAATCATCATCTCGCTCGTCACCATCGTGACCCCTGAGGCGCGCATTCGCCCGAACGCGGCCTGCCTATCCTCCTCGAAGCGTGATCCGGTCGCGTCCATGACCACGGACACGGCGAAGCGGGCGGATTGCAGGTCGAGCGCGGTTTGCATGACGCAGACATGGGCCTCGGTTCCCGCCACGATCACACGGTTTCGCGGCGGCAGATCGCCAAGGCCGGCCCGCAAGGCATCGGTGTCCCAGCCGGAAAAGCTGTTCTTCGCGATGATCTCGTCGGGTTCCAGCGATGCGGCGATCTCCGGCACGGTCTCGCCGATACGCTCCGCCATATGCTCGGTCGCGCGGACCGGGATACGCAACAGGCGGGCGGCGCGCAGCAGGCGGATGGCGGCGGCGATGCGATCCGCGCCATGATCTATCGCCGGAACCAGCCGTTCCTGCAAATCGATCAGCAGCAGCACGCAATCATCGGCGCGGTTCAGCAGGCTTTCTTCATTCGTCATATACGGGCGGTTCCGGCAGCAGTCCGTCCGGCCCCCACGGGGCAACAACGACGGCGGAGATCGAGTTTTGCGGCGAGCCTTCGATCAGTTTGTCCGAGTAGGTGAGGTAGACCAGCGTGTTGCGTTTGGGATCAAAGAAACGGACCACCTGAAGCTTTTTGAAAAGGATCGAGGTGCGTTGTTTAAACACCTGCTCGCCCGCCTCAAGTTCGTCAAGATACTTGATCGGTCCGGTCTGACGGCAGGCGATGGAGGCATCGGAGAGGTCTTCGGCCAACCCAAGCGACCCGCGAATGCCGCCCGTCTTGGCGCGTGAGAGAAAGCAGTCGACCCCTTCAACTTTCGGATCATCAAATGCCTCGATCACGATCTTATGGTTCGCGCCGAGCAGTTTGAAGACGGTGGTGACTTCGCCGATCTCCTCCGCGAAAACGGGAAGGGAAAGGCCAACAACCGCTAGGGCCGCGAGGGCGGTGCGTTTCATCGTGAGGCTCCGTAATGAATTAATGCGATACCGGACAGATGGCGCATCACGAACGTTTCGCAAGATGCCACGGTCCGGGCACAGGGGCTTCAGGGTTGGGCATCTCCGGCCAGAATGCCGGTTTTCCGCGCGCCAGCCATATCAAAGCGATGCCGATAATTCCGGCAATAAATCCGCCGATATGCGCGAAATAAGCCACGCCGCCGCCCGTCGCGCCGATGCTGACAAAGCCGGAGACAATCTGAAAACCGATCCATGCACCCAGAACACCCCATGCGGGCAGGGGTATGACCTTGATAATGACGAAGATGATAAACGCCACATCGACCCGCGCTTTGGGGAATAAAAGCAGATAGCCGCCCATCAATCCGGCAATCGCGCCGGATGCGCCGACATTGGGGATGGTCGAATACGGATCAATCGCGATCTGGGCGAAAGATGCGCCAACTCCGCATAAAAGGTAGAAGGCCAGCATTCCCACATGGCCGAGATAATCTTCCAGATTGTCCCCGAAAACCCATAAAAACAGCATGTTCCCGGCAAGGTGCATCCACCCCCCGTGCATGAACATCGCTGTGATGAACGTGTGCAGCGCCTCGCCGCTCATCACTTCGGCGGGGATCAAGGCCCAGTTATCGAATACGCGCATCGTCGCGGGCGCATCAAGAAAGCCGTAAAGCAGATAAACAACGATGTTAATCGCGATCAGCGCCCAGGAAACATAGGGCGTCCGGTTGGATGGATTGTGATCTCGGAAGGGGAACATGGGCTAAAACTTCTTGTACCAAATACGAGCCGCAAAAGGTTTTCAGCTCTCGAATACGCATTTATGGACCGTCTTGCTTCACGACGAAACAGCAAAACGACTCCCCACTGTGCAAAACTGAGTCTGAAATACATCAACAAAATGATGCAACTAACCGAAAAGATGAAAAAAATCGGCATTTTCCCTCTAATTGTTTGAGTGCTGCGAAAAAATCATCTACGTTGTCAAGCACACGTAACATCGTGTTGGATTGAGACAGGAGAGCAGAATAATGAAAAAGGCAGCCAGCGGTCTTATCGCCGTAGCTGTTGCCGTATCCGTCGCGGGAGCGGCGTCGGCACAGTCAACACAGTCATATGAGTATCAGCAGCCGACCTATCAGGCTCCTTCGTACCAGACCCCTTCATATCAAACACCATCTTACCAGCAGCCGTCTTTCCAGCAGCCAAGCTATCAGGCTCCTTCGTATCAGACGCCAAATTTCCAGACGCCAAGCTATCAGGCGCCTACAACAACTTATCAGGCGCCTACAACAACGTACCAGGCGCCAACGACCACCTATCAGGCTCCGCAGTCGACGGGCACGGTTGTAACAACGCCAACATATCAGCAGCCACAGCCTTACTTCCCCGGTCAGGCATCGCCGACCGTTGTTTACCCCGGCCAGACGGCTCCGGCCAATCCTGCGCCTGCAAAACCGCGCGGGCATGTGCCTGATACGGATGCATGGACGTTCACATTGCCGCGCTACTATCCGGCAATCCGCGCCTGCCTGCGTAACACATCGGTCAAAAACCCTGTGATCGCGAATATCCAAGAGCGGAACAATCGCACGGTCATGCTGATCGGCGAGGGTGGTACAGCGGATTACTCGGTATGTCGCACGGGCCTCGACGGAACGCGTGTTCGTCCCGGTAAAGACGAGCGTGGCCTTCCGCCAGCGTTCTACGCACCGCTTGGTTCCAGCTTCACGATCACGCCTGATCGTCCGTTCCAGCCTGTCGTGGATACCGGTCAGCGCCTCGTTGGTTGGATCGTCCGCACCACGCCTGTGCGTCTCGACGTATACGGCGGCGGTCGCGGCTTTGATGGCCAGTTCATCAAGCCTGTGACGGTTAACACCGACGCGCAGTAAGCTTAAAATAGGGGGCGCTAACGCGCCGCTGACGCCTTTACGGGCGCGTGGGGATCGGTTAAGGCTCCACGCGCCCGTTTTACGTTTAATCTCAATTTAAGGAGCCTCCCATGTCGAACCGATCCCTTCTTGTCCTGCCCGGTGATGGTATCGGCCCGGAGGCTATGGCGCAGGTTCAGCGCGTCATAAAATGGTTCGGCGAGAAGCAGAGCGTCGGGTTTGACCTTGAGGAAGATCTTGTCGGCGGCGCGGCGATTGATGCGCATGGCACGCCTGTAACCGATGCGACCATGAGCAAGGCGATGGAAGTCGATGCCGTTCTGCTCGGCGCGGTGGGCGGTCCGAAATGGGATGACCTTGATTTCGCGATTAAGCCGGAACGCGGATTGCTGCGCCTTCGCAAAGATATGGAACTGTTCGCCAACCTGCGCCCCGCCATGTGCTTTGACGCGCTGGCAGATGCCTCCTCGTTGAAACGCGAGTTGGTCGCGGGTCTGGATATTATGATCGTGCGCGAGCTGACGGGCGGAACCTATTTCGGCGAGCCGCGCGGCATCACCGACCTGCCGAATGGCGAGCGCCGGGGTGTGAACACGCAGGTCTATGACACGTATGAAATTATCCGCGTGGCCCGTGCCGCGTTTGAGTTGGCGCAGAAGCGCGGCGGCAAGCTGTGCTCGGTCGAGAAGGCCAATGTGATGGAATCCGGTGTGCTGTGGCGCGAGGAAGTGACCAAGCTTGCGCCGGAATATCCGGACGTTGAACTCAGCCATATGTACGCCGACAACTGCGCGATGCAGCTGGTCCGCGCGCCCAAGCAATTCGACGTGATTGTCACCGATAACCTGTTCGGCGACCTCTTGTCCGATTGTGCGGCGATGCTGACCGGATCACTGGGGATGCTGCCTTCCGCCTCGCTGGGCGCGGCCGATGAAACGGGCCGCCGTAAAGCGATGTACGAGCCGGTTCACGGCTCGGCCCCCGACATCAGCGGCAAAGGTCTTGCGAACCCGATTGCGATGACCCTGAGTTTTGCGATGGCTTTGCGCTACAGCTATGACCTGCCTGAAGATGCGGATCGTTTGGAATCGGCAGTGCAGAACGTGCTGGCTAACGGCTATCGCACGGGTGACATCATGCAGCCCGGAATGAAGCAGGTCGGCACGGAAGAAATGGGCGACGCCATTCTTTCGGCGTTGAACGAAGGGGCGTAATCATAAAGCGGGAAGCCTGCGGCGGCCGGCTTCCCGCTGAACGTATCAGTAAGTCGTGGTGGTCATAGCCGGGCCTTGGATTACGGTCCCGTCTTCCGTGGTGTAGATGGTGTCGTACATCACGCCTTCGACCATAGCTGCACCGTCCAGTTCAAGCGGCTGATCCTGGTCGATATAGATCAGTTCATCCGACTCTGCGGGCATCGAGTCGCCCTCAACATAGGCGATTTCGGTTTGCTCGTATGAAGGCTCGGCATCCGAAGCGATGTATTCGACGGACGAGCCGACAGGTTCAGCCTGAAATGACATTTGATCGTCAACAAAGGTGATTTCGGACTGAATATAGTCTGACGGGGCGTAGACCACTTCGTTTGCGAAAGCGGTTCCACTAAAGGCAACGACCGCAAGAGCGGCGAGGGAAGAGCGCAAGTTAATACGCATATCTATGTCTCCGAAGAAGGACGCTTGTGCGCGTCCGGACGCAGTCCACCATGAACTGCGCAGAAATCTAAGCGATCAAATCATGGCGTAAATTGGGCGCTCCGTTCGCGTCATGAATCCTTGACGCGGCGGGGCGGAAGCTTCACATCAAACGCCAGTTTACAGGGATGAAATCCGATGCTCGCAGCCGTCCTGCCCTTTCCGGTTATCGACCCGTTCGCGATCTCGTTCGGGGGCTTTGGCATTCGCTGGTATGCGCTGGCATATATTGTCGGGCTGATGCTGGGCTGGCGGTATGTGATGATGCTGACCGCGCGGCCTCAGCTCTGGCGCAACGATACGCCGCCCTTTGCGCCCGACAAAGCCGAAGGCTTGCTGTTCATGCTGACCTTCGGGGTGATTTTGGGCGGGCGGCTGGGGTTTGTGCTGTTCTACAATTTTGACTATTATCTCAGCAATCCGCTGGAGATTTTGAAAACGTGGAACGGCGGGATGTCCTTTCACGGCGGCTTCCTTGGTGTTGTGGTCGGGGCGCTGTTGTTTTGCCGCTGGACCCCTGCGCCAAAGCTGTCCACCGCCGATGTCATCGCCTGCGCGACGCCGTTCGGTTTGCTGTTCGGGCGGATTGCGAATTTCATCAACAGCGAGCTTTGGGGCAAGCCTTGGGACGGGCCTTGGGCGTTTGTATTCCCCACCGACCCCGCGCAAGTGCCGCGTCATCCAAGCCAGCTTTACGAGGCGGGGCTTGAGGGCTTGCTGCTGATGATCGTGCTGGCGCTGGTGGCGTGGCGGGGAGGCTTGCGCCGTCCGGGCCTCGCCACGGGTGTGTTCCTGATCGGATACGGCCTGTCGCGCACCATCGTTGAGTTTTTCCGTGAGCCGAATGAGGGGCTGGGCTGTGTTATCAAGCCGCTCGGTGAGTGCTTGCAGATGGGCCAGTTGTTGTCGCTGCCGATGATCCTCGTCGGGGCGATCCTGATATTTGCCGCCATGAGGCTCAAACCCGCATGACGCCTCTGGAAAGCATCATTCGCAGCCAGATAACCGCGAACGGGCCGATGAGCGTGGCCGAATACATGAGCCTGTGCCTCGGCCACCCGGAG
>CALDZQ010000048.1 GCA_937944035.1 uncultured Neomegalonema sp.
TCTATGCCGCCGGACTGGCGCTGGCCGCGAGTGCGACGACGCCGCTGGGGCAGGTGATGAGTTCGGGCGTGCTGGTCGGCCTCGGCGTGGCGGGGACCGGATTTGGCGTGTTGCTCGCGATTGTCGGGCGGGCGGCCTCCCCGCAAAACCGCTCGATGGCGCTGGGCATTGCCACGGCAGCGGGATCGGCGGGCCAGGTGTTGATCCCGCCGCTGGCGGAGTATCTTGAGCGATCTGTCGGCTGGTCATCGACGATGCTGATCTTCGCGGTCGGCATCTTGGCGGTGCTGGCCGTCCTTCCCCTGCTCAAAGCCCCGCCCCCGCCGGAGGTGCAGCGCGGCGCGGCGGAGGAAACACTGTTACAGGTGTTGGGGCGCGCGGCGAAAGACCCGGACTACATCCTGTTATTCTTGGGCTTTTTCTCCTGCGGCTATCAACTCGCCTTCATCACCGCGCATTTTCCGGCCTATGTAACGGAGGTCTGCGGATCGGCAGCGCTGGGCGCGGCATCGCTGACGCTGATCGGGATCACCAATATTTTCGGCACGCTGCTGGCGGGTAAGCTGGGCGGGATTTATCGCCGCAAGTATCTGCTCGCGATCATCTACACCCTGCGCACAGTGGTCGCGATCGGCTTCATCATGCTGCCGCCCACGCCGCTGACCGTCATCATTTTCAGCCTGTCGATGGGCGCGCTGTGGCTGGCCACCGTGCCGCTGACGGCGGGGCTGATCGGGTATTTGTACGGGATGAAGCATCTGGGCACGCTCTACGGTTTTGTGTTCCTCAGCCATCAGTTGGGCGGGTTTTTAGGCGTCTATCTGGGCGGCAAGCTCTACGATGTTTATGGCAGCTATGACGTGGTCTGGTGGATCGGCATCGGTGTCGGCGCGTTCTCCGCCATCGCGCACTTACCGATACGCGAGGCGAAACAGGGCGCTGTGGCGGCCTGATACCGTGTGGTGTTCCGGCCTGTCTGCCTGAAAACTGTGCATTCTGCCTATAATATAGGCAAAACTTGCCCCGTAAATCACGCCTTAACGATAGCTAAACTTGAATCTAAACGCTTTTCTCACTTGGCCCGGTGATTGCTATACCCTGTTCATATGCGCTTGCGGGCGCGCTTTTTACAGGGCCGATACGCATGAAAAAAATTGAAGCCATTATCAAACCCTTCAAGTTGGACGACGTGAAAGAGAGTTTGCAGGAGGTCGGCGTTCAAGGTTTAACCGTGATCGAAGCCAAGGGGTTCGGCCGTCAGAAAGGCCATACGGAACTTTACCGTGGCGCTGAGTATGTCGTTGATTTTCTTCCCAAAGTTAAAATAGAAGTCGTGGTCGCCGACGATCTTGCGGCACAGGTTGTCGAAGCCATCGTCACCGCCGCGAAGACCGGAAAAATCGGCGACGGCAAGGTTTTCGTCAGCAGCATCGAAAGCTCTGTCCGCATCCGCACGGGCGAAGAGGGCAACGAAGCGCTCTGACTATAGTTTAAGCACCAAAAATTCGGCGCTGCGGCGCCGCCACCTGTTTGCCGAAACGAAAGGACTCACGAATGAGTGACGCAAAGACTATTCTCAAGCAGATCAAGGAAGAAGGCATCGAGTATGTCGACATCCGCTTCACCGATCCGCGTGGCAAGATGCAGCACGTAACCGCCATCGTCGACATCATCGACGAGGATTGGTTCGCTGAGGGCTGGATGTTTGACGGCTCGTCGATTGCCGGCTGGAAAAGCATCGAAAACTCCGACATGAAGCTGATGCCGGATGCGTCGTCGGCCTATATCGACCCTTTCTATGCGCAAAAAACCCTCGCGATCTTCGCGGATGTTGTCGAGCCTGACACCGGCGAGGCTTATGATCGTGATCCGCGCGGCACGGCGGCAAAAGCCGAGGCGTATCTCAAATCCTCCGGCGCGGGCGACGAGTCGTTCTGGGGACCGGAAGCTGAATTCTTCCTGTTCGACAACGTGCGTTTTGACGTGTCGATGGAGCGCGTGGCGTTCGAGGTTGATGCCGCTGACAGCCCGTGGAACTCGTGGACCGAGTACGAAATGGGCAACTCCGGCCACCGTCCGGGCGTTAAGGGCGGGTATTTCCCGGTCAACCCGATCGACTCCGCACAGGACATGCGCTCCGAAATGCTCTCGACGATGAAGCAAATCGGCATGAAGGTCGACAAGCACCACCACGAGGTTGCCGCCTCGCAGCACGAGCTGGGCATGATCTTCGGCGGTCTGGTCGAGCAGGCCGATAACCTGCAAAAATACAAATACGTGATCCACAACGTCGCCGCCGCCTACGGCAAATCGGCGACCTTCATGCCAAAGCCCATCGCGGGCGATAACGGCACGGGGATGCACGTCAACATGTCGATCTGGAAAGACGGCAAGCCGATGTTCGCGGGCAATGGCTATGCGGACCTGTCGGATGAAGCGATTTACTTCATCGGCGGCATTCTCAAGCACGCGAAAGCGCTCAACGCCTTCACCAACCCGGCCACGAACAGCTACAAGCGTCTGATTCCGGGCTTTGAAGCCCCTGTTCTGCGCGCGTATTCGGCCCGCAACCGCTCCGGCTGTGTCCGTATTCCGTGGACCGAGTCGCCGAAAGCCAAGCGTGTCGAGGCCCGCTTCCCCGATCCGGCGGCGAACCCGTACCTGTGCTTTGCCGCCCTGCTGATGGCCGGCCTTGACGGCATTGAGAACAAGATCCATCCCGGCGATCCTTCCGAGAAAGATCTCTACGATCTGCCGCCGGAAGAGTTGGCGGGTATCCCGACGGTTTGCGGATCACTCCGCGAGGCGCTGGATTCCCTGGCCGAAGACCATGCCTTCCTGACCAAGGGCGGCGTCTTCACCGAGGATCAGATCAAGGGCTACATGGATCTGAAATGGGAAGAGGTTTACGAGTACGAACACACACCTCACCCTGTCGAATACAAGATGTACTATTCCTGCTGAGTTC
>CALDZQ010000049.1 GCA_937944035.1 uncultured Neomegalonema sp.
TCGATCACCTTGCGATACGGGCTTTCGATGAAGCCGTATTTGTTCACACGGGCGAAGGTGGCCAGCGAATTGATGAGGCCGATATTCGGCCCCTCCGGCGTCTCGATGGGGCAGATGCGGCCATAATGGGTCGGATGGACGTCGCGCACCTCGAAGCCCGCGCGCTCGCGCGTCAGGCCACCCGGTCCGAGCGCCGAGAGGCGGCGCTTATGGGTGACTTCCGACAGCGGGTTCGTCTGGTCCATGAACTGCGAAAGCTGGCTGGAGCCGAAGAACTCGCGCACGGCGGCAGCCGCCGGTTTGGCGTTGATGAGATCCTGCGGCATGACCGTGTCGATATCGACCGAGGACATCCGCTCGCGGATCGCGCGTTCGGTGCGAAGCAGACCGACGCGATACTGGTTTTCCATCAATTCGCCGACCGAACGCACCCGGCGGTTGCCGAGGTTGTCGATGTCGTCGATGTCGCCTTTGCCGTCACGCAGGGAAACCAGCGTGTTGACGACCGAAAGAATGTCCTCTTTGCGCAGCACACGATGCGTATCGGGTGCATCGAGATCGAGGCGCATGTTCATTTTCACGCGACCGACAGCCGAGAGATCATAGCGTTCGGAATCGAAGAACAGCGACTCGAACAGCGCTTCGGCTGCCTCAAGGGTCGGCGGCTCGCCGGGACGCATGACGCGGTAGATGTCGAGCAACGCGGTATCGCGGCTGATGTTCTTATCTGCCGCCATCGTGTTGCGGATATACGCGCCGACTTCGACGTGGTCGATGTCGAGGATCGGGATTTTATTCATCCCCAGCTCTCCGGTGAGAACTTCGAGGACTTCCTCCGTGATCTCGCCACCGGCTTCAACGTGGATCAGACCTGTTTCCTCGTTGATGATGTCCTGAGCGCTGAACATGCCGAGAATTGACTCGTGTGGGTTCAGCACTTTTTCAACACCCGCCTCGGCCAGCTTTTTCAGCTTGCGCGGGGTGATTTTGACATTGGCCTCGGCGATCACTTCACCGGATTTGGCATCAACCAGATCGTAGGCGTGTTTCGAGCCTTTCAGGCGCTCCGGATTAAACGGAACAGCCCAGCCGTCTTTCACTTTCTCAAACTCAACGGTTTTGTAGAAGGCATTCATAATGCCTTCCTGATCCAGACCGAGCGAGTAGAGCAACGTCGTTGCGGGCAGTTTACGGCGGCGGTCGATGCGGGCGAAGACGATGTCTTTGTGGTCGAACTCGAAATCGAGCCAGGAGCCGCGATACGGGATCACCCGCGCCGCGAACAACAGCTTGCCGGAGGAGTGGGATTTGCCTTTGTCGTGATCGAAGAACACACCGGGGGAGCGGTGCATCTGCGATACGATCACGCGCTCTGTGCCGTTGATAACGAACGTGCCGTTATGCGTCATGAGCGGCATATCGCCCATGTAAACGTCTTGTTCTTTGATGTCTTTGACCGATTTCGCGCCCGTTTCCTCGTCCACATCGAACACGATGAGACGCAGGGTCACTTTCAGCGGCGCCGCGTATGTCATGTCGCGCGCCTGACACTCTTCAACGTCGAATTTCGGCTTCTCAAGCTCGTAGCGCACGAATTCGAGGGTCGAGGTTTCGTTGAAATCCTTGATCGGGAAGACGGAGTTAAACACCCCGGCAATGCCTGTGTCCGGTGCAGGCTCCGGGCCTTCACCGCTGCTCAGGAACAGGTCGTATGAACTGCGTTGTACTTCGATAAGGTTGGGCATATCCGCGACTTCGCGAATTTTGCCGAACATTTTGCGGATCCGTTTGCGACCGATATACGCTTGCGCCATCGATATTCTCGCCTCCATTGCAGGTTCACCGCGCCAGCCACGGGTCTTCTGCGTTACGTCAGGCAGCCGCCCAGCTGCCATCCGAGTTATTGCCGCCACCCGTTCAAAATCGGGGCTTTGACTGTCGTCTTGGTCGTCTAAAATTTCTGCCCGGTCAGACCGGAATAAAGTAATTAACCACGTTGGCTCCAGAGACGCGGATGGGCCAGCGCCGATTTCATATGAAAATCAGCGCCAGCCCTTTTTCTCAGCGGGGGAACCGCCCCGCAGCCGGCAGATTGCTTAGGTCAGCTCGACTTCAGCACCCGCTGCTTCGAGTTTCGCTTTCAGCTCGTCGGCTTCGGCCTTAGGAACGTCAACTTTGACTTCCTTCGGTGCGCCTTCGACCAGATCCTTGGCTTCTTTCAGGCCAAGACCGGTGATTGCGCGGACTTCTTTAATGACGTTGATTTTCTTTTCGCCAGCGGATTTGAGCATAACCGTGAATTCGGTTTTCTCTTCCGCAGCGCCACCAGCGTCGGCAGGGCCAGCCATCATGACAGCGCCACCGGCAGCAGGCTCAATGCCATACTCGTCTTTGAGGATGTTTTTCAGTTCACCCGCTTCGAGAAGCGTGAGACCGACGATTTCTTCAGCAAGTTTCTTCAGATCAGCCATTTGATTTTCCGTTCGTTATATCAAGTGGTCCAGCGTGTTTCGTATTTCACGTCCGGGTCCATGTGTTCGCTGCAAGTCAGGCTGCCTCACGCTCTTCGAGCGTAGAGAGGATACCCGCAATATTGCTTGCGGGCGCGCCAATCGCAGATGCGAGGTTGCTTGCCGGTGCGCCGAGCATAGCGGCAATGGCAGCAAGTGTTTCCTCACGGGAAGGCATGGCTGCGAGGGCTTTTACGCCATTCACATCCAAAACCGACTCTCCCATTGCCCCGCCGAGAATAACGAGCTTTTCGTTTTTCTTGGCAAAATCGTTAGCCACTTTCGCGGCAGCGATCGGGTCTTCGGCATAGGCGAGTACGGTCTGACCGGTCAGGAATTGTGACATTCCCTCGCCGGGCTTGCCTTGCAGGGCGATTTTAGCGAGCTTGTTCTTGGCGACGCGAACCGAAGCACCAACTTCACGCATTTGGGTGCGAAGGTCCGTCATCTCAGCGACCGTAAGACCCGCGTAGTGACATACTACAACGGCGCCAGAGTCCGTAAAGATCTGGCCGAGGTCTTCGACCACCTGTTCTTTCTGGGCTCTTTCCACAGTCATCTCCAACAGTCGTGGCGGGTCGGGTGCTTGTCACAATGACAAATCCCCTTTCCACCGGCTCAAGGGAGCCTGATAAAGCCGAGGCCGTATCAGGCGTCGTATCCCGTCCGGGTTCCCGCGTCAGAACGTTGCCGTTTTCACGGCTGATCCAGACATCGTTTCCCAGTCTATGGAGGGAGATTAAGGTTGATCGGGGCACGCCCCTCAAAACCACCCACCGTCTCGGACAGGTTGTGCGGCGGTCTTGCGACATGCCGCACGATGCACCACCGGGTTTGACCCCGGCGGAATTCTTATTGCTCGGTCAGGCTCGCAATATCGACCGCAACGCCCGGACCCATCGAGGAGCTGAGGGAGACTTTTTTCATGTAAGTCCCTTTCGCGCCTGCCGGTTTCGCACGGGCCACGGCATCAACGATTGCCTTGACGTTTTCGAGGATCTGATCCTCGCCGAAGCTGGCTTTACCAACGCCGACATGGATAATCCCGGCTTTTTCAACGCGATACTGAACCTGACCGCCTTTTGCGTCATTGATCGCCTTGGCGACATCGACGGTAACAGTGCCGAGTTTCGGGTTCGGCATCATGCCGCGCGGGCCGAGCACTTTACCCAGACGACCGACAACAGGCATCATATCAGGGGTAGCGATACACACGTCAAAATCGATCGTGCCGCCCTGAACAGTTTCCATCAGGTCTTCAGCGCCGACAACATCCGCGCCCGCAGCCGTGGCTTCGTCCGCTTTCGCGCCACGCGCAAAAACGCCGACGCGAACGGTTTTACCCGTGCCGTTCGGCAAGGTCACAACGCCGCGTACCATCTGGTCCGCATGGCGGGGATCAACGCCGAGGTTCATCGCCACTTCAATGGTTTCATCGAATTTAGCGGTCGCATTGGATTTGACCAGCTTCACAGCATCATTAACAGGAAGCGCGGTACGGCCGTCGAGTGCTTTTGCGAGCGCTTCGCGGGCGGCGGTTTTACGTTTTGCAATCTTTGTCATATCAGTCGCCCACCACTTTAAGGCCCATCGACTTCGCGGAACCGGCGATGATTTTCATCGCCTGGTCGATGTCGTTGGCGTTGAGGTCAACCATTTTGGCTTCAGCGATCTCGCGCAGCTGCGATTGCGTCACTTCGCCGGCGCTTTCGCGGCCAGGGGCTTTCGAGCCGGATTTCAGTTTCAGCGCCTTCTTGAGGAAGTGGCTGGCAGGAGGCGTCTTCATCACGAACGTGAAAGACTTGTCCTGATAATACGTGATTATGGTCGGGCACGGCGCACCCGGCTCCATTTCCTGCGTTTTGGCATTGAAAGCCTTGCAGAATTCCATAATGTTAATGCCACGCTGACCGAGCGCGGGACCGATGGGTGGCGAAGGGTTGGCCTTGCCAGCCGGAACTTGCAGTTTTAACTGCCCGACAATCTTTTTAGCCATGAATGGCTCCTTATTAAACCAGCCGCGCGGCGCGCCGGACGGCGTTATGGTCTGTGGTCAGGGTTTGGCATCGCGATGCCTCGACCTCCCACACATGAATCGCATTGTTGCAGTGCGAAAGGGGACGCGTAGTCCGAGTCTCGCCCCACGTCAAGGGGTTGTCGTTAATCCGTATACATTTACCGCTAAGACGCGCATTTCGCGTCTCATTCGGTTTTGGCGACCTGAGCGTATTCAAGCTCGACCGGCGTGGCGCGGCCGAAAATGGACACGGACACCTTGAGGCGCGCGTTCTCGTGATCGACATCTTCGACATTGCCCGAAAATGATTCGAACGGGCCGTCGATGACTTTGACCTCCTCGCCGACCTCGAACATGATTGTCGGACGCGGACGCTCTGCATTTTCTTCCGCAACATCCATGATCCGGTCGATCTCGCGCTGTGGAACAGGCTGCGGCTTGCCCGAATCACCCAAAAACCCGACAACCCGTGCGGTGTCTTTGACGAGGTGATAGGCCGCGTCGGTCATTTCCATCTTCACCAGCACGTAGCCGGGGAAGTTTTTGCGCGGAACCTCGACCTTTTTGTTACGGCGCACCTCGATGACCGTGTCTTTCGGAACGAGAATTTCCTCGAAATGCTCCGAAAGGCCGTTCTGTTCGGCGGTATCGCGAATCGCTTCGGCGACTTTGTCTTCGAAGTTTGAATATGCGTGGACAATGTACCAGCGTTGCGCCATCGGAATCCCAATTCATGGCGATTGGTTCGCATCCCCGCCCGCAAATCATGTGGGAATCGGGTGCTTGCCAGAGCCTAAATTACAGTTATTTCGCGGTTTCTATCGGTTAACCATCAAAAATCAAGGCCGGAAATCAAGAATGCGCCCCGCCCGGCAGCGATCAAGACCCCAGCGACACGATGGCTTGGACCATAAAGTTGAGAACCTGATCGATCAAAAGGAAGAAAATCGCGGTGATCGTGACCATGATGAACACCATGATCGTCGTCGTGATCGTTTCCTTGCGGGTCGGCCATGTCACCTTTGCGGTTTCAGCGCGGACCTGCTGGATAAACTGGGCTGGATTGGGTCTGGCCATCTTCTCATCCTCTCACCGCCCGCACATGCCATCGTGGCAGCAGCGGTGCATTTTTTCCGCGTGGCAGGGGCGATAGGACTCGAACCTACGACACCCGGTTTTGGAGACCGGTGCTCTACCAACTGAGCTACACCCCTATAGCCGTGAGGTGACTCACAGCTGTAACGCGAAACGCGTACTTAACGCCTCGTGCGGGGGTGTGCAAGAGGCTTGCGAGACTCCTTTTTTAACGGCAGACACTGCCCATCGACCTGCAACGGCGCATCGGACGATCAGGGGAAAGTCCAATGGAGCGCGCGAATCTTCTCAAAGCCGCCGCGCTGATGTCGCTGGGGATGTTGTTCATTCCGATTGGTGACACAGCCGGAAAGCTGATGACCGCCGACGGTATTGCGCCGGTTTTCGTGGCGTGGAGCCGGTTTGCGCTGGGGGCGGGGTTGGTTTTTCTGGTGATGCGCGGGCGGGCGTTTGATTTTTCGATTTTACGCGACTGGCGCATCTGGCTGCGGGCGTCGCTTATCACCAGCGCGGTGAGCAGCATTCTGACGGCGCTGTCCACCGAGCCGATTGCGAACGTGTTCGCGGCATTTTTTATCGGGCCGATCCTGTCGTATTTCCTGTCCGCGTGGTTGCTGCGCGAGACGATTACCGTGCCGCGCACGATCCTGCTGTTCATCGGGTTTTGCGGGGTGTTGCTGGTGGTCAGGCCGGGGGTGGATTTATCCGTCGGGATGGGTTGGGCGTTGCTGGCGGGGATGTTTTACGGGGCGTTTCTGGTGGCGACGAAATGGCTGGTGACGCTGGCCAATCCGCGCAGTCTGTTGTTCTCACATCTGCTGATCGGCGGGATTTTGATGGCCCCTTGGGGCGTGGCCTCGATACCGGAGATGTCGATGCCCCTGGCCGGGTTGGTGGTGATGAGTGCGGCGGCCTCGGCGACGGGGAACCTGCTGCACACGATTGCGACGCGGATGGCCGATGCCTCGCGCCTTGCACCGCTGGTGTATGTGCAGCTTGTCTCGGCCACGGTTATGGGCCTGGCGGTATTCGGGGATGTGCCGGACGGGTGGAGCCTCGCGGGGCTGGCGCTGTTGCTGGGGTCGGGATTCGGGGCGTTCTTCCTGAGAAACGCGCGTTAACCGTTTGTGCGGTGCGCTATTCCTTTTCGGGCCACCCTGCGGCATAGTGCGCCCGATTGAACGAATCTATCCAGGAGACCGGGCATGAAATGGCGCGGACGCAGAGGCAGTACCAATATTGAAGACCGCCGTGGTGGCGGCAAACGCACGGCGGGAGGCATTGGCATCGGTGCCATTGTGCTGATGATCGCCAGCGTCTTCTTTCCGCAATACGTGCCTCTGTTGCAGATGGTGGGTGTGGGCAGTGGCGGCGGGTCTAGCCAGTCCAGCTATGCGCCCGGCGCGGGCGTGGATGATGACCACAAGAAATTCCTCGAAGTCGTCCTCGCCGACACCGAAGAGGTCTGGGGCGAGATTTTCCGGCAGAGCGGCGTGCGCTATCAGGAGCCGGTGCTGGTGATTTTCGGCGGGCGCACAACCTCGCCCTGCGGTCCGGCAAGCACCGGGTCAGGCCCGTTCTACTGCCCTGCGGATAAGAAGATTTATATCGATCCGGGCTTTTATGACGTGATGAACCGCAAGCTGGGCGCGCCGGGCGATTTCGCGCAAGCCTATGTGGTCGCGCACGAGGTTGCGCACCATGTGCAAAACCTGGAAGGCACGATCCCCAAAGTCGATAAATACCGCCGCACGGCCTCCAAACAGGAGTCCAATCAGGCGACGGTGCGGCTGGAGCTGCAAGCGGATTGCTATTCCGGCGTGTGGACCAACAAAATCCAACAGCGCAAGAAAGTGTTGGAGGACGGCGATCTTGAGGAGGCGCTGAACGCGGCATTCCAGATCGGTGATGACACCCTGCAAGGCCGCAACGGCGGCCACGTCAATCCGGCATCCTTCACGCACGGAACATCAAAACAGCGGGTGAACTGGTTCTTCAAGGGGCTGAAAGCGGGGAACATCAACGTGTGTGACACGTTTAACCCGGCGTATAACGCGCTTTGAGGGGAGCGCCTGTAAAGGGGCGCTTTTTTCTTTGGAGGGACGCAGTCCCGACACGCGACCTCCCTCCCCCACGGGGAGGGCGCGTTCCGCCGAAGGCGGCCCGCTTCCACCCCTCGGTCGGTCGCTTGGGTCTATTCGCCGCGCTCGTTATCAGTCGAGCGATCTTCTTCCAAATCCTCCGCCAAAGCTGACGGCGTAACGCCGGACGCGTCGGTTCGACCTTCACGCATCTTTGGGGCGGGCGGTTGCCATGATCTGAGGTGTTGGAGAACCTGAAGGTAGAAGTTGGGGACGATCTGCTCCAAATCTTTGATGAAGTTCTTGGACTGGGCAAATCTTGCGCCCAATGCACGGACAGCGCAGATTTCAATGGCACTGACCTGCGCCCCTTCCTTCCCCGCCTCGGCAAGACTCACGTCATCGCGCAACTCCGCCAGCGAATGCTGCGTATGCGGGCCACGTCCGGGCCAGTGAAGGCGAAGCTGTAGATCGTTATCCTCTGATTTTTGAAGCTGCTTCAACAGCCAGTTCAACCGCGCTTTTGTGGTTTTCTTATCCGCAGGCGCTTGCAAACGGGCAGATACGGTTACAGAGCGCCCCCGCATATCAACGCATACATCTACTGGTGCGGCGGCATCTGGCACGACAAGCATCGCATATAGGGACTGTGTTTCGCAAAGCGTCGCAAGGTCGGCCTTCACGCGGGCGGCGGCATTCGCCACCAAAGCACGAGGCAGCTTGTTTACAACCTCGACGCCGACCTGGCGGCTGAGGATCAGGCTGAGGTCGCGGACCTCCTGATGCCAAGCACCCACAACTTCCTGAGCGTCGGAAGAATTTGCAGTGACTGCGCCGCCATTGCGGATCATCTGCGCAAGGTCGCCCCATGATTTTGGCATAGCGTCAAAACCCTTAACCCCCGCACTGGGGTGAGTCAGAAAACGGGCAAGTTCAGACAGGATGTAAGATTGATCGCCGTCCTCAACATCATTATTTGAAATCAACAAATCCGCTTCGGTCAAAAGATACATCCAAGACCAATGGTAGAGTTGAACCTTTGACTTGGCCTTTGTTTTGATAGGCAGGGGATGATGCGATGGCGTGGCAGTGAATGCGTTTGATATGGTCACGACGGCATCGATGCCATTGGCCTGCGCCAAAGCGATATAATTTTCGATCTGATCGGCAGATAATTCGTTGTTTCCGACTTTCGCCTCAATGAGCGCAGACCATCTTCTTGACCCGACTTTGAGAACAATCAAGCCGTCAGGCCGCAAAGTCTTTTCGCCCGCTTTCTTGCCAAACCCTACCTCGGTATAAACCTCTATCTGAGCGCGCGCACCGACACGTTGGCCCAAAGATGCAAGTAAAGCAGAGCCGTACTCTTTAACATTTGCCAGACAAGAAAGGAAAACGGATGTCGTCCTGCCTTCCTTCGATGTTTCGGAAAGCACTGGAAAAAGACGAGCGCGTTCACCTGTCTCGATCTGAGGAGGAAGAGTTGACATTTATCAGCCTCAATACTGTGGGTTGTTTTTTAACTTGCACAGTTTTTGGTTGAAATGTCTAGGGGTACGTTTTTTGAAGGCGGCCCTATGGCGAAGCGCCCTCAACCCGGCCCTCTCACGGAGGGAGAAGAACGGTATCGTTATTCCGGCAAGGGTCGAAATCCATCGTTCAACATCCCTGACGGTTGATCTCATAATTACCGGATGCCAAGGCGGGATGAGCTTGATACTGCCGCGTAAGAGCGGTGACTGTTACGCCACCGCTCGTTTCGCTTCGCGAAATTTTTCAGAGAAGTCCATCGATGAACTTCGACAGGCTCTCGAAATCGCGGCCGCCTTTGTGGTTGACGCCGT
>CALDZQ010000050.1 GCA_937944035.1 uncultured Neomegalonema sp.
ACTGGGTGGACGTGTTGAGAAATCGCACAAAGGCTGGGGCTGCGGCGTGCATCAATACACCCTCGACGCCCGCGAGCCGTGGATGGGGGAGGGCGGTGACACCCTTGCCATCCACGCCATGCACCAGGATCAGGTCGTTGAAAAACCAGCCGATTCGCGGGTGATTGCCTCGTCTGACTTTTGCGAATTCGCGGGCCTTGCCTATGGTGATACGGCCTTTTCGATCCAGCCGCACCCCGAATTCAACGCCGGTTTCGCGGGCGATCTGGTCAAGGCCCGCCGGGGAGACGTAATCGATCACGATGTAGCCGACGCTGGCCTCGCCACGCTCGGTTCCCCCGTCGATAACGATCTGGTCTCACAATGGATGATCGATTTCTTCCGCCGTGTCGCGGCAGAGAAGGCGGCGGCTTGATTTTTACCTGCTAAAATCTGTCATCATCCGCGAAGGCGGATGATCCAGCCTCGCGTCTTCACAAGGTGTTTTCCCCATCAATCGAGTCTGGATTCTCTGCCTTCGCAGAGAACGACATCTGTTTAGTTTTGTATAGAAGGTAGTCCGTCCACAAGCCCGCCGGGGCGATGTGATGATCGATTTCTTCCGCAAAGTCGCGGCAGAGAAGGCGGCGGCTTGAAGCTTAGCTGCTAAACAAATCTGTCATCATCCGCGAAGGCGGATGATCCAGCCTCGCGTCTTAGAGGGTGTTTTTCCGATCAATCGAGTCTGGATTCTCTGCCTTCGCAGAGAACGACATCGTCGTTTGTCGGACAGTCCTATTTTGCCCTCAAGTCCCGCAAAACGTCCGATATGGCGCGGCATCCAGCGGGGCGGGCTGTGCGTAGCTGTCATCCACATCCTGCGCGGTGAACGGGTCTGACAGCACCGCGAGCAACGCTTTGAACGGCGAGAGATCATCCTGATACACCGCTGCATTCAGTGCCTCCTCAACCTTTTGATTGCGGGGGATATAGTGCGGATTGACCGCCAGCATTGCCGCCGCCCGCACCTCCGCTGTGGCGTCCTCCCGCTCCAGACGCTCCCGCCACGCGCCAAGCCACGCAGACCCCTCACCACCCACCTGCGCCTGAAACGCGGTAACATCCCCGCCCTGCGCCGCCGCCAGATGCCGGAAGGTCAGCGTAAAATCCCTGCCCTGCGCCTCCATCAGTGACAGCAACCCCGTGATGAGATCGAAATCCCCGTCCTCTGCCGCCGCCAACCCCAGTTTCGGGCGCATCGCCTCCAGCCATTTCGCGCCATAGAGCGCCGGAAATGCGTTCACACTGTCGGTCAAAATCTCAATCGCCTTGTCGGTATCCGCATCCACCAGCGTAATCAGCGTCTCCGCCAACCGCGCGAGGTTCCACTGCGCAATCGCGGGCTGGTTTGCATAGGCATAGCGCGCCGTCTGGTCGATCGAACTGAACACGGTATCGGCGGCGTAGCGGTCCATGAAAGCACAGGGGCCGTAATCAATCGTCTCGCCCGAAATCGTCATATTGTCCGTGTTCATCACGCCGTGGATAAAGCCAACGCTCATCCATTTCGCAATCAGCGACGCTTGCGCCTCACTCACCGCCTCCAGCAGCGCCAGATACGGGTTTGCCGCCCGCGCCGCGTCCGGATAGTGCCGCGCAATCGCGTAGTCGGCCAGTTGCCGCACCTTGTCATTCTCACCGCGTGAGGCAAAAAACTGGAACGTGCCCACCCGGATATGACTGGCCGCAACCCGTGTGAGTATCGCACCGGGCAGCATCGTCTCCCGCATCACAGGCTCCCCCGTGGATACCGCCGCCAGCGCCCGCGTCGTCGGAATGCCCAGCGCATACATCGCCTCGCCGATCAGGTATTCGCGCAGCACAGGGCCGACCGCCGCCTTGCCATCGCCCCCGCGAGAGAACGGTGTGCGTCCCGATCCTTTCAGCTGAATGTCCCGCCGCCGCCCGTTCGTGTCGATCACCTCGCCCAGCATCAACGCGCGTCCATCGCCCAGTTGCGGCGAGAATCCGCCGAACTGATGCCCGGCATAAGCCTGCGCCAGCGGCGTCGCCCCTTCCGGCACAGCATTCCCCGCCAAAACCGCCAGCCCGGCCTCCGAAGCCAACGCCATCGGATCAAGCCCCAACTCCACCGCCAGTGCCTCATTAAACTGCATCAACTTCGGCGCGGGCGCTTCATCGGCCTGCCAGGGCGTATAAAACCCCTCCAACTGCGCCGCATAGGTGTTGTCGAAGTCAAAACGCGGGGCGGCTTGGGTCATGGGATTGCCTCAGGTAAGCGCGGTTTCACGTTTCGGCAGTTTCCAGCCGGGACGCACGAAGTGACAGGTATAGCCGTGCGGAATGCGCTCAAGATAGTCCTGATGTTCAGGCTCCGCCTGCCAAAACGCCCCAACGGGTTCAATTTCCGTCACCACTTTACCGGGCCAAAGGCCGGATGCGTCAACATCCTTGATCGTATCCTCTGCAACCTGCTTTTGCGCCTCATCCACATAATAGATCGCCGAGCGATACCCCAAGCCCCGATCATTGCCCTGCTTGTTCAGCGTGGTCGGGTCATGGATTTGGAAGAAAAACTCCAGCAGATCGCGATAGCTGATGATGGCCGGATCGAAGATAATCTCGATCCCCTCCGCATGAGTGCCGTGATTGCGGTATGTCGCATTCTCCACATCACCGCCGGTATACCCGACACTCGTATCCAGAATGCCGGGCATCTTGCGGATCAAATCCTGCATTCCCCAAAAGCATCCTCCGGCCAGTACTGCCCGTTCGCTCATATCCTTGCTCCCGTGATTGTCGTGTTGAGATACAGATAGCGCGCACGCCTCCCGTTTTCGAGCCGCAATCCTGCTCGTTCCCTCCGGGCATGAAAAAAGGGTCCGGAAATCACCCCGGACCCTCCTGATGTCTGTGCCAACCCCTTACGAGCGGGCGCGCGATTCCAGATCAGCGATAAAACGGTCCAAATCGCCGCCCATGCCATCAATCATCGAGGTGAATTCTGACCGCTGAGACGTGTTCATCGACACGCCTTCGACCACCAGATCAGCAACAAGCGGACGCCCGGACCGGTCACTGATAAGCCAGCCGACAACCAGCGGCGGCTCGGACCCGCGCTTGATCTCCGTATCGACCAGATACCCGCTTTTCCCGCCATCACGCGTGCGCACGATCCCCATCGTCTCGCCCTGATATTCATCAAAACGCTTCACATAGGTGTGCGTGACGAAATTCTTGAACGCTTCAATGTAGCGGGTTTTCTGCGCCTCTGACATGCCGCGACCATAGCGGCCGAGGGCAAAGCCCGCGATCTGACGCATATCCGCGTTTTCGTCCATAATCTGGCGGAATTGCGCCTGTTTACTCTCCGCAGAACCGGGCGAACGCACCAGTGCGAGAATCTGATCCTGAACGCTTTTGACAAGCGCAACCGCCGCATCCTCGCTGGCTTTCGCGGGGAAAGCCGTGAGCGTTACGGCTCCCAAAAAGGCGGTTGCGGCGGTCAAAAACTGGCGACGTTCAATCATACTTTTCTCCTGCCATGCACATCACTGCACGGTCTTCTTGATAACAACAGCCCCTCACAGAAATCCTTTAGAACGTATCGTTCTCATAGATGTCCGGTAGCGCGTCACCGCGAATATCTCCGTTGAGTATGGCGTTCTTGCGGCGCTGAAGGTACAAATCGCGGACCGTCACATAACTGTCAGGGCTTTCATAAAGCGCTTGATCGATCAGGCTGCCAAAGCGGAACCGCGTATCAACAATGCTCGCAACCCTGCTTCCCGCACCGATATAAGTCACCGCATTGCCGCTGAAATAGCTGAGCGGGTTCAGCACGTAATCGCCTGCCATGCCGACGATACTGCGCGCGGAGCCGGGGCCGAGGAGCGGAAGCTCGTAATACGGCCCGGATTCCGCTCCCCATACGGCGAGGGTCTGGCCGAAATCCTCGTCATGTTCGGGAATGCGCATTTCCGTGGCGGGGTCCAACGCACCCAGCCCGCCGATTGTCGCGTTCACCACCATCCGCGCGGCGGTATCGCCCGCCCGTTCGAGATTGCCTTGCAGCAACGCGTTCGTGAACGTGCCGGGCAGTGACAGAAAGCGAACTTCATTATTGATGATGTGCTTCACGGTGGCGGGTACGACCAGATCATACCCTTTCGAGAGGGGCCGCAGAATGGCGGTATCCACCCCTTTGTTGAAACTGTGAATCACACGGTTTGTCTTCATTGCAGGGTCGTAGCCGTTCTCAACAGTCGATGAGGTGCTGCAACCTGAAATGCCTACAAACGCTGCGATCAGCAGGGCGGAATGTGTGCGTGAACGCGATTTAAACGATACCATGATGCTTAATCCAAACTTCGGTTAGACTTAAGAGTAGGTCATTGTTGCAATAAACAAAGCCTGTTCTGCGTCAAATAAAACGCGATAACAAAAAGTTGCCGCGCTGCCATCCCTTGCGCCTGTTTCAGCGAGACGGCATACGGATACCTATGAATAGTAAACTAAATGCGGACGCCGTAGATATGAAGGTGGCGCTTGAGGCGTTGAAGGGTACGGCCGAGGTGACTCGGTTGCGCATTCTTTTTGTGCTGCGCTATGGCGAATTGACCGTCAGCGAACTGACGCAGGTGCTGGGTCAAAGCCAGCCGCGCATTTCGCGTCATTTGAAATTGCTCGTCGATTCCGGCCTGATCGAACGTCGCCGCGAAGGAAGCTGGGCGTTTTTCCGGCTCAGGCAGAACGGTTTTCCGGCACAGCTTGTTCAATTCACCCTTGGCGGGCTGTCAGAAACCGATCCCGGCCTTGTGCGCGATGTTCAGCGTCTGGAGCGCGTGCGCGAGCGCCGTGCCGATTTGGCGGCGGCATATTTCCGCGAGAATGCCTCCGAATGGGACCGCCTGCGCGCCCTTCACGCCTCAGAGGAGGCCGTTGAGTCCGCCGCGCGTGACTTGTTGAAGCCCGTAAAAGGAAAACGCTTTTCAAACCTGCTTGATCTGGGCACGGGCACGGGGCGTATGCTTGAAGTCTTTGCCGGACGCTACGAGACGGCCATCGGCTTTGACATCAACCAGGATATGCTGACCTTCGCCCGTTCACGTTTGGATACGTTACAGCTTGAGGGCGCGGAGTTGAGGCAGGGCGATATTCTCGCGCTGCCCACCGAGTTTGACGGCGTCGCCGATGCCGCCATCGTGCATCAGGTATTGCACTTCCTTGTTGATCCGAGTCTGGCGCTGGCCGAGGCGGTTCGTGTCATGCGGGTCGGCGGACGCCTGCTGGTGGTCGATTTCGCCCCGCATGAGGTCGAATTCCTGCGCGAGCAACACGCGCACCGGCGGCTCGGCTTTGCCCGTAAAGACATGGAGCGGATGGCCGAAAATGCGGGCTTGCGGGCTGAAAACTACATCGAAATCGCCGCACCTGCCGATAAAGGCGAACAAGGTCTGACGGTCTCGCTGTGGTTGTTTGAAAAAGTTTAGCAATACCCTGATTGCCGGATCGTGATGCCCGCAATAGGGTGCGTGTCTCCGGTGGTGCAAAGGGCATCGCCAGCACTTTCTTACAGGAGTGACCATGTGGCAGTTTTGGGTTGATCGCGGCGGTACGTTCACAGATCTGGTGGCGCGTTCGCCGCAAGGAGAGCTGAAG
>CALDZQ010000051.1 GCA_937944035.1 uncultured Neomegalonema sp.
CAGTATATCCCTGAAAGAATGCGCCGATGCCCCTGTGCCGTGGATCAGCAGCATCACCGGTGCATCCTCCGGCCCGTCGATTTGAACGTGCCAGTTCACCGGACCAACACGCAGAAAACGACTGGCCGC
The DNA here is from genome assembly GCA_937944035.1 of uncultured Neomegalonema sp. Classification (GTDB taxonomy): domain Bacteria; phylum Pseudomonadota; class Alphaproteobacteria; order Rhodobacterales; family Rhodobacteraceae; genus JAHDDY01. The sequence continues at coordinate 130 of CALDZQ010000051.1, forward strand.
ATGGTTCGGCCACTCCGGCCCTAACACGCTCCAATCCGGCCTTGCGCGGTCGTTTCCAAACATTGTTCAACGATCCTGTAAATAGGTCGAGACCAGCTTTGATACGGATTTCGCATCCGTGCGGGGCAGGGCGACATAATCGGCACGCAGGCTGGCGGCGAAGGTACGGGCGCTCTCGCGCGGGCGGGCGGAGATGTCGATCATGATGATCTGCATCGGCAGCACGGCGAGTTGCCTCGCCAGAGCCGTTACATCCTCGCGTGCCTGCTCGCGGTTCATGCTGCCGTCGAGGGCGATATTGGCGTTGCCGTCGGTCATAATGACCAACAGGGGCGTTTGCCCCTCGCGCATCACCCGCGCGGTCATCTCAAGCGCTTTCGCCATCGCACTGGCCAGCGGTGTCGGCCCGCCGCCGGGTAATCTGCCAAGGCTTCGTTTGGCCTTAACCAGCGAGCGCGTTGGCTCTAACAGCACATCCGCCTCCAGCCCGCGAAAGGCGATAACGGCAACGCTGTCGCGGCGAACGTAGCATTCCGAGAGCAGCATTTCGACCGCGCCCTTTGCTTCGCCGAGGCGGGCCAGCGCCGTTGATCCCGACGCATCGACGGCGAAGATCACAGTGGATTCCGTACGGTCTTTCAAACGGCGATAACGGAAATCGGAAGGGCGGATGTCGAGGCGGCCCGATGGGGTCTCACCCCGCTCGCGTTGTCTGATCTTCTGCCACGGGGCCGCCGCGCGCAGGGTGGCGAGGATATGCGGCTTTGCGCCCGGATGGGGCGGGCGGGTCGAGAAACCGATGGGCCGCCCGCGCCGCGCCTGATCTTTCTGCGCGCCCGCCTTGCCGGACCCGCGCGCATTCGCGCCCGCTGCCCCTGCAGGGAGGATGATCGGCAATGTCATCGTCCGCGCCGCCTCCGCTGCAATGAGCATGTCTTTGAGCGCCTCAAAGTCAATTTCGGACGGTTCGCTCTCGTCGCGATCCTCCTGTTGTTCATCCGGTGGGGGCGGTGGAGGAGGGGTATCGTCGGCGGGTTCATCCTCGTATTCACTGACCGTAACTGGGCCGAACACGAGGCGGATTGCGCGCGAGGCATGAAGCGGCTCAACCTCCGTCGCGCCCTCAAGCGCAGCGACAATCCGGCTGACCATTGAGAGCCAGATCACGGGCCGTATCGACTCCCAGCCCGCTTGCTGTGCCGCCGTGGCGAGTGCGTTTAGAATGGCGTCAGGTATTGTCACCGAGTCAGCTGCAATGGGCGGGGCATCTGGAATTTCCAGTTCGCCTTGCGCAATGCGGTAGGAAACCGCGCTGAGATCCACCCGCAGCGCGAGCCTGTCACTCAACGCGGCGGGCAGGTTTTCGGTTTCATCCACGCCCTCGTCGAGCGCGATCAGAGCAAAACGGGCAGGGGCGGGAGCGGTTTGTGCCATCCGCTCCGCCTGAACCGTCCGCGTGTCCATCGCTCCGGCGAGAATACCGCAAAGCGTTGGCTCCGCCCGTTCGGCCATCGCCAGCAGGATAATCCCGCCATCCGCCCGCGCCAGCAACCCCTCAGCCATGACGGGCTTGCCTTCGGTCAGGGTGCGGGACAGGTCGAGATCGCCCAGCAGGCGACCCTCGTCAATATCGGGCGAAAATCGTACATGGGGAACGTCGTTGAGCAGGTCTTGAAACCGCTTCAGCCACATATCGCGCACCGGACCCGCACGGGCGCGCAGATGAATACCGCCGATCCGGTGCCGCGCAATGGCGACAATCCGCATCGCGAGGAGGGCGTCTTCCCAGGCTGTTTCGCTTTCCGCCATATCAGCCGTCTAAGCTGGCCATCGCGCGTTCGATCCGGGCGACCGATCCCGCCTCGTCAAGCGGATCGCGGCGTAATCTGTGCCGTAGCGCGGAAGGCGCGACGCTCAGAAGATGGGCGCGGGTCACGGCAGTATCGCCATCAAGGGCCGCACGGGCGCGGGCCGCGCGCAGCAACGTCAACTCACCGCGCAGACCATCAACGCCGAGCGCAAGACACAGCGTTGCGGCGTCTTCCAGCGTATCGTCGGTCGCCTCGATAGACGCGACGACCTCCTTCGCGCGGGCAATGCGGTTGCGCACTTTGCCTTCTTTTGCGCGGTATTTTTTGGCAAAACCGTCAGGATCGCGGTCATAGGCATCGCGGCGTTTGACCACCTCAACCCGATCCTTGATTTCGGTCGGCGAGGTGACTTCAACGGACAGCCCGAACCGGTCCAACAGTTGCGGACGCAACTCGCCTTCCTCAGGGTTGCCGCTGCCCACCAGCACAAAGCGCGCGGCGTGGCGGATGCTCAGACCTTCGCGCTCGACCACGTTCACACCGGACGCCGCCACATCAAGCAGCAAATCAACAAGATGGTCTTCCAGCAGGTTCGCTTCATCAATATAGAGAAACCCGCGATTTGCGGCGGCGAGCAAGCCCGGCTCGAACGCTTTTTCACCTGATACCAGCGCTTTTTCGAGATCGAGTGAGCCGACCACCCGATCCTCACTCGCACCGAGCGGCAGGTCGATAACGGGGGTGGAAATTTTCACGCGCTTCGGCTTGCCCTTCGCGGTCAGGGCTTGGCAATGATCGCACAGGGCTGCGGGCAGGTCCGGGTCACAGTTGAACTGGCAGCCCGGCAGCGCATCTATCTGGGGCAATAACCCCGCGAGCGCACGAACAGCGGTGGATTTGCCCGTACCGCGATGCCCGAACACAAGGACACCGCCCAAAGTCGGCTCAACCGCCGCCATAAGCAGCGCCTCGCGCATTTCATCTTGGCCGACAATCGCGGAAAACGGAAAGGGTGCTGGCATGGGAACCTGACATAATCGCTTCGTTTCGGGGTCGCTAAGTTCGGGTGACGTTGTGCCATGACCGGACAAATTGCAATGCGGCGGAACAGGAAAAACCGCCTGCGTGATCTCATCACACTATCAAGAGGTCGATGCGATCCCTGTGCATTTCACGCGCAACATAAGGATGCTTGAAGCAGTCATATCGCTTGAGAATCAAGTGCTGTCGTTGCGGTTTTTTATTCGTGTGCGCGCAAACTTATTCCGCGATGCGGTATCGAATGGAGCGCGACATAATTTCCATACTGTGAATATACAATTTTAAAACAAGGGCTTGAATAACGATTGGTATTATTTTAATTCGATACAGGACCACTCGCACTTGCTGTGTATTGCGGTTAACCTCTTGTTGGGGAGAGGACAAAAATGTCAGAACTTGATGATGGTCAGACCGGACGCGGGGTGGAAGAATGGACAGCGACTCTTCTGCCTGCGGAGTGTGCGAACTCATTCGACCCGAAGTTTATCCTCGCTCATGCGGTACGCTCCGAGGTGGTTGACCGTTTGAAATCAGAACGTCCCGATCTTTTCGGTGACAGTGTCACCCAACAGGTATTCGGGCCGGAGCATCGAGCTGAATTCCTGACCGCAATGCTCTCCACCGACCGCGAGGCGTTTGATGCGGCCGTAGATCGTTTGGGCCTGCGTGATTTGCCGTTCACCGCCACGCTGCGGGAACTCATTTCTCCCACGCTGGACGACCTTGGCAGGATGTGGAGCGAGGATCGGGCAACCTTCATGGATGTGACGCTTGCGGCGTGCCGTGTGCAGACCTTTGTGTGCGAGAAACTCACGGCAACGGCCCATCGTGACCGCTCGAACGAGCGGCATGGCAGCATAGCTTTTGCCCGCCCTGCCGGAGAGACGCACACCCTGGGGCTGACCGTGGTGACCGAGTGTTTCCGGATCGACGGTTGGAACGTGTTGGGGGGTGTTGATTTGGAGATCGGCGATAACCTTTGGGCGCTCGTCTCTGACCACGATGTTGATGTCGTTGGCCTGACGGTCGGTTCTGTTAACCAAATCGCGCCCGTTGCGGAGGCGATTACCAAGGTCAGGAAGATCGCTAAGAACCGGAATATTGTAATCGCAGTCGGTGGTTATTGCGGCATATCCGATCCCGAAGCCATGAACAGCCTTGGAGCTGATTTTATCGCCACGGATGCGTTGCAAGCGATTGATAAAGCCGCGTCGTTCCTACAGAAAACGGCCTGAAGAACCCACGGCAATCGCTTTAGGGCGGTTTCGAGCGTAGTGATTGAAAATTACGCAAAACATAGTAGCGGGCGCGTGGTGAATCCTTTTGACCTGAGCGCACACTAACAGGCCCGCCGGACCCTGTCCGCCGGTCACATTTCCCGCCAATCTCACCCCGTATCCGGCGGATCATGCAGCGCATAGAGCGCCAGCGCATGACAATCCTTCAGCACAAAATCCACCGGATGCCGTCCCCGATCCCTGTGACCGGGCGGCTTCCCCGGCCTGATCGGCGCGATATATTTGCCCGTTTCAGCACGTCCCGCCTCCCGCTTGGCCTCCCACCGCGCCAGCCGCCGCGCCTGTTTCGGCACATCGCCCAGTGCGGCTTGCAAAGCCTGCAACCGCCGCATCAACTGGGCCGGACTGACCTCATCATC
>CALDZQ010000052.1 GCA_937944035.1 uncultured Neomegalonema sp.
GATCACTCGACATTGTTTTCGGGGAGATTGACCGGTGAATTCTATAGGTTCTTTTGAGGCGATTTCAGTCGCGATTTCAGCGATTGTTGCTGTTGTCGCATTAATTTTTACTTTAGTTAGCGCTCGAAACCGTAGGCACGAAGATGAGCTGCGCGTCTGGCAAAGGGTTGCAGTTCATAGTTTTCTAGAAAAAAAAGGCGTGTCGGGTGCTGCAATAAACGAGATGCTGCAATGGTATCGGTCAGAAGCAAGCGCTTATCTTCATGTTGTGTCGAAAAAAGATTTATCTGAAACTGCCTTAAGGCGCGTTTTGATTGAGTTGATTTCTTCCCACGCTATTGAAGCTATGGGCGACGGAAAATACCGATTGAATTCTCCCGAATCAAGTAGGGACTTAATGAATGATGAAGTTGTTCCTGGCCTCGCGAGTATGCTTAAGCCCATCATGAGTAGCATGGCTAGTATTACATTTTCAAAAGCGATATATGCTCAGATCGCTGCTGCACCAAATACTTTGACGATCGCTGATATATCCATAAATGTATCTGAAGAGTCTGGAGTGCCCACAGAGGAAATTCGTGGTTTTATAGCGCAAGAAATGGCCAGAGGACGATTGATTCAAAGTGAAGACGGTAAGTTAAAAATTGGAAATTTTGCAGCGCTGTAGTCGGTTTTATCGATTGAATGCGAGGTGATTTTCTAATTTTCGAAATGGCTCTCAATATTTGGAGTATGATCTTGAAGTCCTTAGTACTCGTAGCCGCAACGTTGATGCTACTATCAAATAGTGCCTTCGCCCAATCCTCCGGCGAGATCGAGTTGGAGCAGCTGGAAATGCAGACCCAGACGCGCGGGTATGCCGTGGTGAAAGACGAGAAGGGCTTTCATCATTATTGCGAGGCCCGTAATGCGGCGGATGCGTTGGAGATCGGGCCGTGCAAGCCGATCAACATGGTCACGCCTGTAACGTCAGAGGTGGCCAAACCCGCAGGATTGCCGCAACGCGACTTCACCAAAGCGCAGATTGTCTCGCTGTTCGAGCAAAACGGATGCTCGCTGAAATACACTGATCTGACGCAAGCGATTCAGACGCTGGGCGCGCGGCAGCAGCGTGTAATCGCTGAGAAAATCAAAGAAATGACCGCCAGCGGCGAGATCGCAGACGACGCCGTGCGTGAGCGGGCGACACTCAAGTCCGGCACACGCTGCCGCTAAAAGCATACGGAGACCACCCCTTATGAGTACCCGCCGTCTGGCCCCCGATGCCGTTCAGCCCGCCAGTTTTGCGTTCTCGCCGGAGAATGCCGAATGGGTGAAAACGCAGATCGCCAAATTCCCCGAAGGCCGTCAGGCATCGGCTGTGATCCCGCTGTTGTGGCGGGCGCAGGAGCAAGAAGGCTGGGTCACGAAAGCGTCGATTGAGACAATCGCGCAGACGCTCGATATGCCCAATATCCGCGTTCTTGAGGTGGCGACGTTTTACTTCATGTTCCAACTCGCCCCTACGGGTGAGAACGCGCATGTGCAGGTTTGTGGCACGACGCCGTGTATGCTGTGCGGGGCGGAGAGCATGGTTGCGGTGTGCGAGAAACTGATCGGCCCCGCGCATACGGTTTCCGCCGATGGCAAGCTGTCATGGGAAGAGGTCGAGTGCCTGGGCGCCTGTGCCAACGCGCCGATGGCGCAGATTGATTCCTGGGTGAAGGGCGGCTTCCACTCGGATTACTACGAGGATCTGAGCGAAGCCGGATTTGAGAAAGTGATCGAGGCGTTCCGTGCGGGCGGGTATCCGAAACCGGGGTCCGAAAAGGGTCGCTTTGCGTCCGAGCCGCTTGGCCACCAGACCGCGCTTATGGGCGATCATACTGAAAGTTCAAACGCTTCTGTTGAAGCCGCTATCGTTGAAGGTGCAGCATGAGCTTCGATTTCCTCACAGACGAAAACCGCATCTTCACCAACCTCTATGGCCAGAAGGATCGCTCTTTGAAGGCGGTTAAGGCGCGGGGGCATTGGGATGGGACGGCGGATATTCTGGGCAAGGGCCGTGACTGGATCGTGCAGGAGATGAAGGATTCCGGCCTGCGCGGGCGCGGCGGGGCCGGGTTTCCGACGGGGCTGAAATGGTCGTTCATGCCCAAAGAGACAGACGGTCGTCCGCATTATCTGGTGGTCAACGCTGACGAGTCCGAGCCGGGGACGTGCAAAGACCGTGAGATCATGCGCCATGATCCGCATACGCTGATCGAAGGCTGCCTGATAGCCAGCTTCGCGATGGGCGCTCATGCCTGTTACATCTACATTCGCGGCGAGTATGTGCGCGAGCGCGAGGCGCTGCAACGCGCCATCGACGAAGCCTATGAAGACGGGCTGATCGGTAAGAATGCGTGCGGTTCGGGCTGGGATTTCGATTGCTATCTCAGCCACGGCGCGGGGGCGTATATCTGCGGCGAGGAAACCGCGCTGATCGAAAGCCTTGAGGGCAAGAAGGGGATGCCGCGCCTCAAGCCGCCGTTTCCCGCGAATGTGGGCCTCTACGGCTG
>CALDZQ010000053.1 GCA_937944035.1 uncultured Neomegalonema sp.
GCGCATCGGCCTGATATATTTGCCTGATTGCGCCCGCTCGCGCGCCCGCTTCGCCTGCCACCGCGCCAGACGCCGCGCCTGTTTGGGCAGATCATCCAGCACCAGCCGCATCGCCCGCATCCGGCGGCACAGCCGTTCGGCACTGACCGGATCATCCGGCAACGGCACAGATTTACGCTCGATTACAGCGTCATAGCCGTCGAAAAACCGGATATTCGGCTCGCCCTTCGTAAAGCGCCGTCCGTCACCGGACCCAAATTTCTTGCGCCTGTCAAACAGCGCAAAACCCGGCGCGCGCTCAGTCGGGCGACCCGAAGTCCCCGCCGGAAAATCCGCCGGAGTGCCTTGCCCCGCGCGTGTCACGACACCCGCCTGCAAGCCCATATCCTCTTTGACGATCACCACCAGCCGCCGCAAAGCCGCCTCCGCCGGGCGCCGCACACGCAGACTCTCCGTCCGCACATGCCTCGGCAGCACAGAAACAACCCCGCCGCCCGCCATCACGAACAGCGCGGTAAGCATCCGCAGCAACGCATCCCGATTGCGGTCTATGGCGGTCGTCCAGTCCATCAGTGTTACAAAAATCCTATTCCAGCGCCGGTACAGTGACATTTCAATGCCACCTGCAAACAATAGAATAAAATAGGAACATTTGTCAAGCGGATTAGCTTCCGAAGACAAATTTCATCGCACCAAAAGCGACCGCATCGGCGCCATCAGCGTGTCGGGCGATGATCCGTAAGCGACAAAACCGTGGTGACGGTAAAATGCCACCGCGCGCTCATCTTTCGCATCCACGATCATCGCGTAGATGCCCAGCCCGCTATCAGCGGCGCGCATGGCCGCGTCCGCCAGCAGCGCACCGCCCAGACCAATGCTTTGAAACCGCTCGCCAATCGCCAGCCGTCCGATCCGTGCGGCGGGCACGGAAGGGTAGCGGGGAAATTTGCGGATTTGGTCGGGATCAATATCGGTGACGGGCACATCCGCCGCAGACAGCGTGTAAAACCCTGCAATAACAGCCGTCTCCCGCTCAATCGCCAGATAACACACGCACGCGCCGCGCTTCATGTCCTGCGATGCCTGAGTCTTCAAATACCGGTCAAGCGGTTCAACCCCGCACTGAAATTCTGAGCGGTCTTGCTTGGCAAGGACACTGAAAATAAATCTCGGATCAGTCACGTTTCCCCGAACAGCGCATTGCGGTTCTCAGACGCCCGTTTCATCGCGGGCGCAACGTCAGGAGGATCAAGCAAAGACGCGACAAACCGCTTCTGATCCTCGGCGGACAGACGCACAATCTGGGTTTCCTCAATCGCGCGCTTTGCCGCTTCTTCCGCCGCAGAAATCACGAATTCGCTGACGGAGCGCCCCTGCATTTCAGCGGCCTGCTTCACCAGCGCGAGAATACCTGGGGTCGTTCGCGCCTCGATGCGTTCTGAGCGTGTTTGTCCGGCCATGTGGTCCTCCATCCCGATCTGTACGGCATTATCCCGTACAAATCAAGCCAGACCTCACCGCCGCCACGCCCGCACATCGCCGACATCGGCATGGATGAACGACGCGCCGGTATACATGCCGACCCCGCCCATTTCCAAACTCTTCGCCGCTTTCGCCAACCGCGAGCCTGAGACACCGGGCAGTTTGAAATCGGCGGCCATGCCTTCGATATGAAGACTGTTTTTCGCCGCCCAGCGCGTCCGTTTGCGCAGCGCTTCGTTCGTGGCGCGGGTGCGATAGCCGGAGGTGATGCGCAGCGCCTCGGTCTTGTCGAGCGTCACTTGCAGGCCCGCGAACAGGTCATAAAGGCGCACGTCCATCACCGTCACTTCATCGGCGGTATGGTCCCGCAACAGCCGGTCCAGCACCGCCATCGCTTCCGGCTCGTAAATCCCGTCGGCGTAATACACATCGTCGAACCGGTCATCGGTGCGCGCATTGTGCAGCGACAGCCGCCGCGTTCCCGCCACCCGTGCCTTTGCCAGTGCAGGGGTCGCAAGCGTCGCGGCAAGCCCCAGCAATGTGGCACGACGCGTCATGTTTGGGTGTGCGAGAGTGACCATGAATTCTCCGTCCGTCCTTTTGTCTGTGCGTCAACCATAACAGACGCGATTTAACATTTTCTCATTTACAAGGGTCTTGGAAAAGCGATCCCCAACACCCATTTTTTGATCGAGCGCAAGGCCGACCGGCCCCGTGCAGTTGTAATGAGGTGAAGCAAACTTCGTGCCTCTTAAAAGCGTTCAATGAACGCTCAGGGCGAAACCGCTTCATGCTTGGGAGTATACGAGAATGAACGTCGAGAAACTCAGTGAACGGTCCAAGGGCTTTGTCCAATCCGCGCAAGGAATGGCACTGCGCGAGGGCCATCAGAATTTCAGCCCCCTCCACTTGCTCAAAGTATTGCTCGATGACGAGCAGGGCTTGGCGCAAAACCTGATCCGCAAAGCGGGAGGCGACCCCGCCGCCGCACTGCGCGATACCGAGCTTGGCCTTGGCAAAATGCCCAAAGTCGAGGGCAGCGGCGCGGGCCAGATCTACCTGACCCAGGAACTTGCCCGTGTATTCGAGCAGGCCGAAAAACTCGCCGAGAAAGCGGGCGACAGCTACGTGACGGTCGAGCGGCTGCTGCAAGCGCTCTGCCTCGTGCAACGCTCCGACAGCGCGAAAATCCTCGCCGATGCGGGCGTCAACGCACAGTCGCTGAACCAGACCATCAACGAAATCCGCAAAGGCCGCACCGCCGACAGCGCCAGCGCCGAAGACGGCTTTGATGCGCTGAAAAAATACGCCCGCGACCTGACCGAAGCCGCCCGCGAAGGCAAAATCGACCCCGTCATCGGCCGCGACGAAGAAATCCGCCGCGCCATGCAAGTCCTCTCGCGCCGCACCAAAAACAACCCCGTCATCATCGGCGAGCCGGGGGTCGGCAAAACCGCCATTGCCGAGGGGCTGGCCCGCCGCATCGTCGATGGCGATGTGCCCGAAAGCCTGCGCGACAAAAAGCTGATGTCCCTCGACATGGGTTCCCTGATCGCGGGCGCAAAGTATCGCGGCGAGTTCGAGGAACGCCTCAAAGCCGTCCTCAACGAGGTGATGGCCGAAAACGGTCAGATCATCCTCTTCATCGACGAAATGCACACGCTGGTCGGCGCGGGCAAAGGCGACGGCGCGATGGATGCCTCGAACCTGCTCAAACCTGCGCTGGCGCGGGGCGAGTTGCACTGCATCGGCGCGACCACGCTGGATGAATACCGCAA
>CALDZQ010000054.1 GCA_937944035.1 uncultured Neomegalonema sp.
CGTCGAGTCGCTGCGTGAACTGATGGATATACCGAACGTCCTGCCCACAATGGCCGGCCGCGCGCAGGAGTTGATCGACGCGATCTCCGCGACGCTGCCGCAGACGGAAACGACCGAAGCCGCCGCCTCGCCGGAATCGCAGGACGAAAGCGAGCAAGAGGAGAAAACCGAATGATGCGTTTCACGTCTTTGCGTTCCGACTGCGCCCGCGCGACACTGGCGGTACTCATCTCCGCCCCGTTGCTGTCCGCTTGCACCAGCGTCACCGACTATTTTGAGGCCGACGAGGTCACGCTCAGCGGCGAACGCATCGCCGTAAGGCAGCAAAAGACTGTATCGTCCGAAGCGGTCAGCGTCGCCGACAGCGGCATTACTGTGGTTATCCCTGCGGCGGTCCCTAACACCGAATGGGCGCAGTTGAATGGCGGCGCAGACCGTGCCATCGGCCATGTCTCCGCTTCCGGCAACCTGACTCAGGCATGGCGCACCGGTCTGGGTGGTGCATCGGGCGGGCGCGTCGTCTCGCCGCCCGTCATCACGGGCGGCCGCGTTTACGCGCTTGATGCCGCTGCGGGTGTTTCTGCTGTTGATGCGTCAAGTGGAACGGTCATCTGGCGGCGTGATCTGACCCCGGCGGGTGAAAATGCCCGCGACGGATTCGGCGGTGGCTTGGCCGCATCGGGTGGACGGATCTACGTGTCCAGCGGGTTCGGCAAGCTGTTCGCGCTTGATGCCGCAACTGGCGAAGTCGTTTGGGAAGGCGCATTGCGCGCGCCCAGCCGCGCCGCGCCCGTCGTCTCCGGTGGCCGTGTGGTCGCCGTCACGCGTGAGAACCGCATTTTCGCCTTCGACGCCACCTCCGGCGAAGAACTCTGGGATCAGCGCGGCCTTGAACAAACTGCCGGATTTTTGGGCGGGGCCGCTCCGGCCGCTTCAGGCGAGGTTATTGTCGCCCCTTATTCTTCGGGTGAGTTGAACGCCTATCTCGCCAGCACGGGCCGTCCGATCTGGGAAGAAGACCTGACCGGCGCACGCGGGTCCGGCGGGTTGGCCGCGCTCAACGATGTGACGGGCGATCCGGTCATATCGGACGGCATTGTCTACGCCTCCAGCCAGTCGGGCCGCCTTGTCGCGATCAGCTTGCGCAATGGCGAGCGTATCTGGACCCGTGACCTCGCGGGGTCGCAAGCGCCCTATGTCGCCGGAAACGCCTTGTTCTTCGTCACAAATAACGGCGAGCTGCTGGCGATCGAGCGTGACACGGGCGAAACGGCATGGAGCACCGAGCTTGGTGCATTCAGCGATCCGCGCACCCGTGAAGACGCGATTGTCTGGGGTGGCCCGATTCTCGCGGGCGGGCGTCTGCTGCTCGTATCCAATACCCGCCGCATGATCTCGGTTGATCCGTCAAACGGCGCTATTCTGGGCGAGCTTTCACTGCCGGATGGTGCAAGCACGGCTCCGGTGGCTGCGAATGGAACGGTCTATGTGCTTACCGATGATGCCGCGCTTGTTGCGTATCGCTGAATTGAACTCCTAAAACAGAAAGAACAGGGCGCAGATGGCCTTTAGTGTCGCGATCATCGGTCGCCCCAATGTCGGTAAATCGACCTTATTCAACCGCCTTGTCGGGCGGCGGCTTGCGCTGGTGGATGATACCCCCGGCGTCACCCGCGATCTGCGTGAAGGGGAGGGAAAACTGCGCGACCTGCGCTTTACCGTCATCGACACCGCCGGGCTGGAGGAAGCGACAGACGACTCCCTCCAGGGCCGGATGCGCCGACTGACCGAACAGGCGGTGGAGGCCGCTGATGTGTGCCTGTTCATGATCGACGCCCGCACAGGGCTGACTTCCTCGGACCGCGTTTTTGCCGACATACTGCGAAAACAGGGCGCGCGCGTGATTGTCATTGCCAATAAATGCGAAGGCAACGCGGGGATGGAGGGGTTCCACGAAGCATACACCCTCGGCCTCGGCGAACCGGTCCGCGTCTCCTCCGAACACGGTGAGGGTCTCGTTGATCTGCGCGATCAGCTTGCGCCCATCGCCGAAGAATTTGCGATGGTCGAGTCCGATCTGCCGCAAATCGAGGTCGCGCTTGATCCCGACACGGGCGGAGAGCTTGATCCTGAAACAGGTGAATTGCTTCCGTTCGATACCGGCCCTGTGAAGCCGATGCAAATCGCCATCGTCGGTCGGCCCAATGCCGGTAAATCGACGTTGGTGAACCGTATCTTGGGTCAGGATAAAATGCTGACCGGGCCGGAAGCGGGCATAACCCGCGATGCCATCGGCACATCCTACGACTGGAATGGCCGTCCGGTGAAAATCTTTGACACCGCCGGAATGCGCAAACGCGCCAAGGTGACGGCTAAACTGGAGAAAATGTCCGTTTCCGATGGCCTGCGCGCTGTAAAATTCTCTGAAGTCGTGGTCGTCTTGCTCGATTCGCAAAACCCGCTTGAAACGCAGGATTTGCGCATTGCCGATCTTGCCGAGCGTGAGGGCAGGGCGGTCGTGATTGCGGTCAACAAGTGGGATTTGGTCGCCGAAAAGCAAAAAGCGCTCAGCCATCTGCGCGAGTCCGTGGACCGCTTGCTGCCACAGTTGCGCGGCGTCCCGCTTATCATGCTGTCGGCGCTGGACGGTAAGGGCATCGACCGCCTACATGCCGCAATAATGCTGGCCCATGAGCGTTGGAACAGCCGGATTTCCACCGGAAAACTGAACCGCTGGCTGCTCGACATGGTCGCCCGTCACCCGCCGCCCGCGCCCGGCGGCCGCCGCATCCGCCTTCGCTACATGACCCAAGCCAAGACGCGCCCGCCAACCTTCGTTGCCTTCGCGTCGCTGCCTGAAGACCTGCCGACCGCCTATCAGCGCTACTTAATCAATGGTCTGCGCGAGGAGTTCAAGCTGCACGGCACTCCCGTGCGCCTGTTCTTCCGCAAAGGTGAAAACCCCTATGCGGGCAAGGCGAAAAAGCGCTGACCACACACTCGATTTGGGGGCAACCAAAGGAGAGAACCATGAACCGTATCGTACTCACCCTGCTCGCGAGCCTGACCGCGACTTCCGCATCGGCGCAAAGTTTGGACAGCCTGTTGGGTAGTTTCAAGAACAAAGCCAAAGCCGGTGCGTTTGACGCGGCAGTTGGCAGCCAGCTTCCCGGGGCGAAGGCGTTCACCGATCAACTGTCGGACAGTCAAAAGGCACAACTGTTTGATCTTGGTGTCGAAAATGCCGGAACGCTGGGTCAGGCGGGCGCGGCACTCGGTGCGCTTGGCGCTTTGACCGGGCAACCTCAGCAGATTCCGGCCCCCGCCCCCGCGTATGCCGCGCCTTCAACGGTTTACGCTCAACCCGCGCCTAGATATGCGCAGCCTGCGCCCGTATATACACAACCCGCACCTGTTTATGTGCAGCCGGCCCCGGCTTATGTGCAGCCTGCTCCGGCCACCACCTACGTCGCGCCTGCTCCTCAAACCTACATTCAGGTAGAGCCGACCTATCTTCCCGCACAGTAAACTTGGCGGGTTTTCTTCCCCCTGTCCCTGTGTCGTTCCCGGCGAAGGTCGAGAATGACACAGGGACAGGGCACTTCAAACCAGCGCGCTGACCGCTTTTGCCGCTTCGGCGCAGGGTGTGAGCGCGTCTTTGGTCTCGCTGGGATAAAATCGCGCTCTCAGAGCGGTTGGCATCGGCGGCGGTTGGTGGAATATCACCCGCAAGGCCGTCTTCACCCGCTCCGCCGCGTAGGTGCGGGCAAAGGATACGCCAGCGCCCTTTGTCACGTTATAGCAGGACCAGAACGGATTATCCTCTTTCGGGTCCGTCATAAACACGGCCACAGGCGCGTTTGACTTCATCAACACAGGATCAAGCGCGTGGATCAGGCGCTGAACACCTTGCGCATTGATCGCCCATGACTTCTCCAAATCTTTCGCCGCCACATGATCCACAGGCGAAAGCGCGGGCGCGTGGGCGGCGCAATGGATCAACGCATCCAGCCGACCGTGCCGCTCGTGAAGGGCTTGTGCGACCCGCTCGATACCGCCGTCATCGGTGATGTCAACGGGCAGCAGGGTAGGGCGCTTGCCCCCGTCCGCCTTGACGCAATCGTCCAGTTCCTCAAGTCCGCCCAGCGTCCGGGCCATCGCATAAACATGCAGCCCCCGCTCTGCCAGAACCCGCGCCGTCGCAAAGCCCAAACCCCGCGACGCTCCCGTCACAAGCACAATTTTTTCGTCACTCATTCCGCAGCCTTCAGCGAGAGTTCCCCGCGCGCAATCGCATCCGCAGGGATCAAGGGATATTCACCGGAGAAACAGGCGTCACAATATTGCGGCGCGGCGTTGTTGCGGCTTTCCTCGCCACAGGCCCGATAAAGGCCGTCGAGTGAGATAAACTTGAGGCTGTCAACGCCGATATGCTTGCGCATTTCCTCCTCCGTCATCCGCGAGGCCAACAGTTTTTCACGGTCCGGCGTATCAACGCCATAGTAACAGGGCCACGCGGTTGGCGGGCTGGCGATGCGGAAATGCACTTCTTTAGCGCCCGCATCGCGTACCATCTGCATGATTTTGATCGAGGTGGTCCCACGCACGATGGAATCGTCCACAAGGATCACCCGCTTGCCCTCGACAACCGCCTTATTCACATTCAGCTTCAGCTTGACGCCGAGGTTGCGGATATGGTCGGTCGGCTCGATAAACGTGCGCCCCGTATACTGGTTGCGTATCACACCGAAATTGAACGGTATCCCGCTTTCCTGAGAATACCCGATGGCGGCGGGTGTGCCGCTGTCCGGCACGGGGACGATGACATCCGCTTCAATCTTGTTCTCGCGCGCCAGTTCGATCCCGATATTCCGTCGGGTTTCGTACACGCTGCGCCCGTCGATCTGACTGTCCGGGCGTGAGAAATACACGTACTCGAATACGCAAAAGCGGCTTGGTTTAGGCTCGAACGGTCGGGTTGAGGCGACGCCTTTATCGGTGATGATGACCATCTCGCCGGGGGCAATATCGCGCACGTATTCCGCACCGATAATGTCGAGCGCGCAGGTCTCGGAACTCAGCACATACGCCTCGCCGAATTTGCCGAGGACAAGGGGCCGGACACCGCTGGGATCACGCAAGCCGATCATTTTCGTGCGGGTCATGGCGATGATCGAAAACGCCCCCTCAACCGCGCGCAAAGCGTCGGTAATGCGCTCTGGCAGGCTGTTCTGGATCGAACGCGCCATCAGATGAACGATGCATTCGGTATCGGAGGAGGACTGAAAAATCGATCCGCGATTGACCAGATCTTTGCGCAGCGTGTCGGCATTGGTGATGTTGCCGTTATGGGCAATCGCACAGCCGCCGGGCGCGAACTCAGCGAAGATCGGCTGAATATCGCGCAACGCCGTGATGCCCTTGCCCCCCGCTGTCGAATAGCGGTTATGGCCGACGGCGAGGCTACCGGGCAGACGGTCAATCGCCGCTTGTTTGGTGAAGGTATCCCGCACCAGCCCGATCCGCCGGTCATTGTAGAACTCGCCGGTCTCCGTGTCGAAAGACACGATCCCCGCCGCCTCCTGTCCGCGATGTTGCAGCGCGTGAAGGCCCAACGCCACAAGGGCCGAGGCATCACCAGCCTCAGCCCCGTAAACCCCGAATACCCCGCATTCCTCATGCAGCGTGTCGTCATCCCAGATACAGTCTTCCGAGCTCATTACACGCCCTCCCCTAGGGTCTTTCTGCGGGCCTGCCGACCCGGTTGGATCAGTTGGTTGTGGCCGGATCAGCCGTATTCAGCGTCGGTGCGTCCCCTGCACCGGGCGCTTTATCAAACAGGTCGGACATCGCCGTTTTCAGGAAATCAGGCATTTCAGTCGGCATATAGCTGCGGATGGCCGTGGCGGTGTCTTGGATGATCGTACCGAAACGCGATGTCGTAATCGCCTCGTTCTCAAGGGTCGCAGGATTCGCGCCCTCGAACAAAATCCACACGATCGCCAACAAAACCAATCCCCGCGCCAGACCGAACAAGAAGCCCAGACCTTTATCGATGCTGCCCAGCGCTGAATTACGGATCAGCCTGCTGATAACGCCGCCAATAACCGACAGGATCACCAAAGCAAGCACAAACGCGATTGCGATGGCCGCCCACGGGGTATAGCTGCCCAGATCAACGAAGTCCGAAATCAGCGGTTCGACGATCTTATAGAAATTCAACGCCGCGAACGCCGCCAGCACCCAAACGCCCAGCGTGAAGACTTCACGTGTCAGGCCACGGCTGTAGGCCAGAATTGCGGAGATGAGGACGATCCCGGCAATCACAGCGTCAAAAATCGTAGAGGTTAACTCGAAATTTTCCATCGTATTTCCTTGGCACATCCATGCCTTATCAGTTGCAGAGTTACAGCGACCGCCTTTTCACCCTGCCATATGGCAACTTTCAGACCATGCTGCGATTCCGCCCCCTGAACCGCTCTAAGCCCCTTCGCCCGTATCAAACCGATCAACCAGCCCCCGCAATTCGTCGAAGGCTTCGATTCGCAAAGACGACTTTTCAGATGCTTCTTTATCATCGGATGCCCCGACACGCGATGGTGCAAAAACGCTATCGAAGCCAAGTTTTTCCGCTTCCCGCACCCGCGAGGGCGATTGTGCAACCGACCGGATAGCGCCGGACAGGCTGATCTCGCCAAAGACGACCGTTCGCGCGGGCAAAGCCGTGTCCGTGTAGCTGGAAATTAACGCCGCCGCCACCGCCAGATCTGCCGCCGGTTCACTGATCCGCAGCCCTCCGGCGACGTTGAGATAAACATCATAGGAACCGAGTTGAACCCCGCAGCGCGCCTCCAACACCGCCAACACCATCGCCAGACGCCCGGTGTCCCAACCGACCACCGCCCGGCGTGATGTGCCGAGTGCGGAGGGGGCGACCAACGCTTGAATCTCGACCAGAACGGGCCGCGTCCCCTCGATACCCGCGAACACCACCGATCCTGGTGCGCGTTCGTCACGGTCGCCGAGGAACAGGGCCGAGGGATTGCTGACCTCGCTCATGCCCATGCCCGTCATCTCGAACACACCGATCTCGTCAGCGGGGCCGAAACGGTTTTTCACGGCGCGCAGGATGCGGAACTGATGTCCGCGCTCGCCCTCGCAGTAAAGAACGGTATCGACCATATGCTCGACCACGCGCGGCCCCGCGATCTGGCCGTCCTTGGTCACATGCCCGACCAGCATCACCGCCACATCGCGGCGTTTGGCGAAGTTGGTGAGTTCCAGCGCACAGGCGCGCACCTGAGCAACCGAACCGGGCGCGCTCTCAATCGCGTCGGACCACATCGTCTGGATCGAATCGATCACCACGAGGTCGGGTTTTTCCGCGTCCAGCGTGGTGAGAATATCCCGCAAACTGGTTTCCGCCGCCAGCAGTACATCGGCATCATCCAAACCCAACCGCGCGGCGCGCAGGCGGATTTGTGCGCGGGCCTCCTCGCCGGAGACATAGATCGTTTTGGTGTTATTCCGCGCAATCGCTGCCGCAACCTGCAACAGCAGTGTAGATTTTCCGATCCCCGGATCGCCCCCGATCAGGACCGCAGCGCCGGGGATAATCCCGCCGCCCAAAACACGGTCGAACTCGCCAATGCCGCTTTGAATCCGTTCCGGGGGCGCTTCTTGAGCCGACAGCGATGTCAGCTCGATTTTCTTGCCCCGGTTCTTGCCCAATGACTTTGAAGACGGCCCGGCGGCGCTCAGCGCTTTTTCCTCGGCCAGCGTGTTCCAGCCGCCGCAGTCACCGCATTTTCCGGTCCATTTGCTGTGCTGCGTCCCGCAGGACTGGCAGGTATATGTGATCCCTGAACGCGCCATCCGCTCAGACCGCGCGGCTCACGAGCAGCATGATGACAGGCACGGCAATCGCGACCAGCGACGCGCCGGAGGCCATCACAATCATCGAATCGGTCGCATTACCATCGTCGGTGCGGGCAATCTTCGCATGGGCGGTGAAGGCCAGCAGCGAGGAGGTAATGGCCAGCGGCACGGCCAGCGGACCGAGGCCGGTAATCACACCGATGATAATCGCGACAATCGCCCCCACAATCACAAAGCTCAAGGCGGCGCGGGTGGTGTTGCCCCGCGTCAGGAATGTCAGACCACTGAAGATGCCGACGGCAAGACTCGCGATCAGGCCGAGGATGCCGATAATGGCCAGCGGAAAGCTGACGGTCAGGCCGAAGAGGGTTTCGATTACTTGGGTCATCGCAATGCCTCGATTGGGCCTTCCGCGCGGCCGTGGATGAATTGGTCGATATAGGGATCGCCACAGGTATCGAGGTCGCCGACCGGGCCTGTCCACTGGATCACCCCGTTATGCAGCATCGCCACTTTGTCGGCGATTTTGCGCACGCTGGTCATGTCGTGGGTGATGGTCAGGGCCGTCGCGCCCATCTCAACAACGACTTCGCGGATCAGGTCGTTGATGACATCGGACATGATCGGGTCGAGACCCGTGGTCGGTTCGTCAAAGAAAATAATCTCAGGATCATCCGCAATCGCCCGCGCCAGGCCGACCCGTTTTTGCATCCCGCCGGACAGTTCCGCCGGAAACAAATCCGCGTTGTCAGGGCCGAGGCCCACCCGGCGCAGCTTTTCAATCGCCATATCGCGGGCGTCGTTCGCGCTCATCCGGCGTCGCATCCGGAACGCCACGTTCTCCCAGACTTTCAGCGAGTCAAACAACGCGCCGCCCTGAAACAGCATCCCGAATTTGTTGAGCAGGGCATCGCGCTGCTTCCCGCGCGCTTTGTCGGCGCGGATGTCATCCACCCAGACTTCGCCTTTGTCGGGCCTTACTAGGCCCAGAATGCTCTTGATGGTGATCGATTTACCCGTGCCGGAGCCGCCGATGATGACCATCGACTCGGATTTTTGAACCGACAGGTTAACCCCGCGCAACACATGCTTGGCGCCGAAGCTTTTATGCACATCGCGTAATTCTATTTTCGGTTTCATGCGGAGAAGAACATTTCTGTCAGGATATAGTTTGCCGCAAGGATCAGCACCGAAGCCGAGACAACCGCGTTCGTTGTCGCCGTGCCCACGCCTTGCGCGCCGCGCCCTGAATTATAACCGTGATAGCAGCCCAGCAGCGTAATGATGAAGCCGAACACCGCCGCCTTGATAAGCCCGGAGATGATGTCGCCCGCCTGCAGAAAATCGACCGTGTTGGCGATATAGGTGCTGGCGTTGAAGTTCAGCCGGTTCACACCGACCAGAAACCCGCCCATGATCCCGATTGTATCGGCCACGGCGACGAGGATCGGCATGGTCAGCACACCGGCAAGAATGCGCGGGGCGACCAGATATTTGAACGGGTTGGTGGACAGCGTCGTCAGCGCGTCGATTTGCTCTGTCACCCGCATCGTGCCCAATTCAGCGGCGATGGAGGCGGAAACCCGACCCGCAACCATCAAGCCGCCCAGAACCGGACCCAACTCGCGCACGATCCCGATGGCGACAATGGAGGCGACAACACCCTCGGCGTTAAACCGCGATCCGCCGATATAGATTTGCAGTGCCAGCACCGCGCCCGTGAACAGGGCCGTCAACCCGACCACAGGCAGCGAGAAATAACCGATACGCAGCATTTGCCGCAAAATCTCGCGCCCGTAATAGGGTGGCGTGAAAATATGGAGAATCGCTTGTGCCGCGAACAGCACCAAAGCGCCCGTCGCGCGGCAGAGTGAGAGCACAGATGCCCCGATTCCCGCCACAAACCCATGCAGAGCTGATAAAACCGCCACGCCGGAACCCCAACCGTTTCAAGATGCGTTCTTGTAGCGCCTCTCGTACCGAGTTCCAAGGCTCGTGAGAATCTCATAGCCGATTGTTCCGGCCGCTGTGGCGAGGGCGTCAACGCTTTGGGTCTTGCCGATGATCTCGACTTGAGTGTCTTTGTCCGCGTCGGGATGATCGGTCACGTCGATGGTGAGCAAATCCATGCTCACCCGCCCGGCTACAGGCGCAGGTTGGCCGTTGATATAGACCGTGCCGCTATCGGACAGCGTCCGATGCAGGCCATCGCCATAGCCCAGCGGCAAGGTGGCGATGCGTGACGGGCGCTGCGCCCGCCATGTCGCGCCGTAGCCGACCGCGTCGCCTTCCTCAATATCGCGGATCTGGATGATCGGGCTGGTCAGATGCACGACCGTCTCCGCCTCCGCGAATGGCGTGCCACCATAGAGGCCGATGCCGCAGCGGACGAGATCATAGTGGTAATCCCTGCCCAAAACCGTTCCGCCCGTCGCGGCAAGGCTACGCTTAAAGGGAGGGAGAACCGCACTCAGCGCTGCCGTCAGTGTCTCGAACGCAGCGCGTTGCCGCGCGCTCATGTCCGCAGCTTCACCCGCATTCGTATCGTCAGCGCAGGCGAGATGCGACATCACCAATTCCAAACCGCCGAGTGCGGTCGGCAGGGCGGGGTTTTGCAACATCTTGTCCAGATCACGCGGCTCCACACCCAAGCGTGACATGCCCGTATCCAGTTGTAGCGCGCATGGCCCGCCGCCGCCCGCTCCCCATTCGGCAATTTGGTGTGGCGCGTTCAGGCATGGGCGCAGACCCAGATTGCGGGCAACCTGACATTCTTCGCCAGTGACACCATTGAGGATAAAAATCCGCGCATCCGGCAGCACGCTGTGCAGCGTAGCGGCTTCATCCAAAGTCGCCACGAAAAAGCTTTGGCATCCGGCATTGCTGAGCGCTTGTGCGACGGGCGCGATCCCGCACCCATACGCATCCGCTTTGACAGCCGCCGCCGTCTCCGCATCGCCGGACAGCCGATCCAGCGCTTGCCAGTTGCGGACCAGCGCGCCGAGGTCAATCGTCAGGACCGGTGCGGCCATTACTCGTATCGTTCCACACGCGCGAGGTCGCCAAAGCGTGTGAATTGGGCGTCGAAGTGCAGCTTCTCGATGCCGATAGGGCCGTGGCGCTGCTTGCCGATCACGACTTCGGCGGTGCTGTGAACCTGTTCCATCGCCTCGATCCATGCGAGGTGCTCTTGGGTTCCCTCACGCGGTTCTGTGCGCGAGAGGTAGTATTCCTCGCGGTACACGAACATGACCACATCCGAGTCCTGCTCAATCGAACCGGACTCGCGCAAGTCAGACAGCTGCGGGCGTTTGTCGTCGCGGTCTTCAACCCGGCGCGACAGCTGTGACAGGGCGATTACCGGAATATCGAGTTCCTTCGCAATCGCCTTCAAGCCGCGCGTGATCTGCGAGACTTCCTGCACGCGGTTTTCATTACCCCGCGCCCCGCCATCGCCGTTGAGCAGTTGCAGGTAGTCGATGACCAGCAAATCCAACCCCATGCGTCGCTTCAACCGCCGCGCGCGGGCTGCGACCTGGCCGATGGTCAGGGCGGGGGTGTCGTCGATGTAAAGCGGTTTTGTTTCGATCACGCGGGCGACTTCGACGAATTTGCGGAACTCCGCCTCATCCAGATCACCGCGCCGGATTTTCTCCGAACTGATCTCCGATTGCTCGGCCAGAATACGGTTGGCGAGCTGTTCGGCGGACATTTCCAACGAGTAGAAGCCGACGACGCCACCATCGGTCGTGCCGACTGTACCGTCTTCCAACTCGCCCTGCTTGTAGGCTTTGGCGACGTTGAAGGCGATGTTGGTGGCCAGCGCGGTTTTGCCCATCGAGGGGCGTCCGGCGAGGATCAGCAGGTCAGAGCGGTGCAATCCGCCTAATTTGGCATCCAGATCGCGCAGGCCCGTGGACAAACCCGCCAATGCACCATCGCGTTTATAGGCGGCGTTGGCGACGTTGACCGCCGTTGTTACCGATTGCGCGAAGGTCTTGAAGCCACCCTCAATCCGGCCTTTTTCGGCCAGCGAGTAGAGGCGTTGTTCGGCGCTGGCGATATGGCCGATTGCGTCCTCGTCATCGCTGAAATCGCCTGCCTTGTCCGAGATTTCCTCGCCGAGGCGGATCAATTCGCGGCGGATCGCCATTTCATAGATGATCTTGCCGTAATCGAGCACGTTGAACACGCTGATCGCCGCATCGGCGAGCCGGAGCAGATAGGCGGGGCCGCCCAGTTCGGCCATGCCGGGGTCACTCTCGAACATCGGTTTGAGAGTGATGGGCGAGACGACCTGACCCTTTTGGATGCGGCTGCCCGACACCTCATAGATTTTCGCGTGGAGGGGGTCGAAAAAATGCTCCGGGAACAGGAAATCCGACAGCCTGTCATAGGCGTCATTGTTGACGAGCAGAGCGCCCAAAACGGCTTGCTCCGCCTCGACATTGCTTGGCAATGCGCGCACTGACAGTTCAGTGATGCCCGGTATGGGGACTTGTTCATTCATGCCCGAATCCTCGTGTGACGCACCGTTCTACGCCGGATTATCTCTCGCGTCACCGAGGTTAAGTTTGTGGGAAAACTGTGTAAAAGTCAATTTGTGGCGCTGCATCAACGCGCTGTTGGCGCAGCTTGCTAAATGCGCACCCAATAAAAAAAGCCGCAAGGTTTCCCCTGCGGCTTTTTTTGTCGATTTAAGAGAGACGATTAATCCGCGTCCGCGTATTGCTCGTCGCCTGTGTCGCTCAGATCTTTCTTACCGCGCGCGGGCTTGTCAGCCTCATCTTCAGCGTCGGCGTCGGCATCATCACCATCATCAGCGCTTGGCTTCTTACGGGTCGAGATGTCTTCGCGCAGATCTGCGTCTTCATCGAACAGCGACCGAACGTCGAATTCAGCGGCCTCAGCGGCCTCCTCTTCAGCGCGCAGTTCGGAGATCGACTTGCCCTCAGCCTGAAGCACAGCTTCGTCTTCGGAGCGGGCGACGTTCGCCGTTACCGTGACGCTGACTTCCGGGTGAAGGATGATGCGGATTTCGTGAAGACCCAGCTCCTTGATCGCTTTTTCGAGAGCGATCTGGTTGCGGTCGACTTTGAAACCGTCCTCGGCAAGGCAATCGGCGACATCACGAGGCGAAACCGACCCGTAGAGGTTGCCGACATCGGATGCCGAGCGGATGACAACAAAGCTGTGTCCGTCGAGGGTATCGCCGAAAGCTTTCGCCTCCGCTTTTTTCTCGTCGTTCAGCTTTTCAATGCCTGCACGTTCCGCTTCAAAGCGGGCGAGGTTGGCTTTGTTCGAGCGCAGGGCTTTGCCGCTTGGCAGCAAAAAGTTGCGCGCGTAGCCGGGCTTTACACTGACGATTTCGCCGAGTGCGCCAAGCTTTTCAACACGTTCAAGAAGGATGACTTCCATTGCTCAGGTCTCCTTACTTGATGCTGTACGGCAGCAGGGCGAGGAAGCGGGCGCGTTTGATTGCTTTCGCAAGCTCGCGCTGCTTTTTCGCCGAAACGGCCGTGATACGGGATGGAACGATTTTGCCGCGCTCGGAAATAAAGCGCTGGAGCAGTTTCGTGTCTTTATAGTCAATCACCGGAGCATCAGCGCCCGAAAACGGGCATGATTTGCGACGGCGGAAGAACGGGCGACGCTGTGGTCCTGCCATGATCCTTACTCCTGTGCTTCTGTGGCGGTCTCGGCCGCAGGGGTTTCGGATTTCGGCGCATCAGCGACCGGGGCATCATCGCGGCGCGGGCGCGCGTTGCGGCGCTCGTCGCGGGCGGCTTTGCCCTGCATCATCTGGCTCTGGCCCTCTTCATGGGCGTCAACCCTGAACGAGACAATGCGCATGATATTGTCATTGAGGCGCTGCTGGCGCTCCATTTCTTTCAACGCGTCCGCAGGCGCATCAATACGCATCATAGCGTAATGGCCCTTGCGGTTTTTGTTGATTTTGTAAGCCATCGGGCGAAGGCCCCAGTACTCATGGCCGACAACTGAACCACCGTTTTCGGTGATAACCCCGGAGAACTGTTCAACCAGTCCCTCGGCTTGCGCGCCGGAAATATCCTGACGGGCGATAAAAACATGCTCGTAGAGCGGCATGTGCGTATCCTTTTTAACAGCAACGGCTTCAAAGCATGGGGACGAAACGCTCCTCCCATCCCATACACGAGTGGCCCGTTACTTCATCATAGCGGGAGGAAGCGGCTGTCTAGCCATATGTGAGGGACAGCGCAAGGGCCAAACGCACAGCGTTGCGTCTAATGCCGCCGCATTTCCGTCAGCCGCACGGTATTACGCCGCTTGACGCTCTCGCAGCAAGACGCTACTGAGCGCGCCTGCCAACATGGTGGGGAATAGTTTAACGGTAGAACAGCGGTCTCTGACACCGTCAGTCCTGGTTCGAATCCAGGTTCCCCAGCCATATTATTGGCCGGTTCCCCTGCAATTCAGCCTTATCGACGCTCCGTGTTGAGCGCTTGATGGTTATTGCGTGCTCGCGTTTTTCCACAAGGCGCGTTGGTCGGCGATGCCGCCGTAGAATGCGACGGTTTCTTTGACGAGGCTTGCGGGCAGGTCTTGGCTGGCGAGGCGTTCTGCTTCGACGGAATTGCCTT
>CALDZQ010000055.1 GCA_937944035.1 uncultured Neomegalonema sp.
GAAAAAGCGCATGTCATACCCCTGTCAACGCGGGGATAGTCATCCGCCACATCTGTTGACGTTTACATACGCGCCATGCGCACAGGGTCAAAGCATCGAAATACGGCCAGCGGCCCGTTGAGCGTCTCGCACGGTTCCCGAAGCGCGCCCTCGCCAATAAGTCCGATATGCTGTTATCAGACACTCCGATAAAGAATTCATGTGATTGATTTCACAAGAGATAAAATTACGCGCAATGCTTGAGTCAAAAAAATATAAATATATTAAATCGTGTATTTTAAAACCATTCGGCGTTTTTAATGAAATTAACCTTTCTTATAGTTGCTGTAACGTTTCGTGATTTGTGATGTAGGAACTTTATACTTAAATAGTTTCTACTTGCTATTTATAGAAACTTGTAAAACAGGTGTAAAATGAAGAATTCTAACGTTTACGTGAAAAGCGGTGTTTTGGCTCTTGCTGTCGCGGCCGTGTGTGCGGGCGCAGCTTCGTTCGCTCTGGCGACGGATCTGAAAATCAATGTCGCTTATTCGGTTGAGTCTGACTCTGCGCAATCGGTCAGTGAATTCAACGGCGAAAATACTGGTATGACGCGTGACTTCTACGCGTTGCCGGATTCGCTGAAATTGGTTCCCGAATCTGAAGCTTCTTTGCTCAACTCGATTGAGCTGGCACATGGAAAGCACGCCAAATATCTGTACCCGAATTGCCCACGCTGCCGTGCTGTCACGACAACCTCCGGACATTGTAAAGCGGGCGGAAAACTGTACACCTGCTGGATACGTTAATCAGCGCGACCTGATTTGACATCCCGATAGAGCATTTCGATGATCGCTGAGTCATCGCAAGTGCTCTATCAGTTCGTTCTACCACCGATTCCGTCCCGCGAAGTGCATCCGCTTCGCGTCAACCGCTCCGGCGATCCTATGCGCCCGTCGCTGGTATGAATGAGCGCGACTGATTCACTTCACATCACGGCATAAACGCGCCATCCCCTCCCGAACCAGCGCCGTCCGCGCGTTCTCTTTCGGGTATACCCCCCTCCATTTACGTCAAGCGTGGTCAGGCATTGAGGCGATGCCGGAGGAGGGTGATTGATTGCATAGAATCACAGGGTGGCAGACAATCTCAACTTTAACGAGCACTTAATTTCTAAATGAAAATCTCACGCTAATCAAGTAACGCACCTGTGAACGAAGCTTGATCTAGAATAAAAAATCATTTTTAGAAGTTATTTTTTTGATCTTACAGATAAAATTAAATATTGATATACATTTTTCATCTTAAATTTGCATCTTCA
Organism: uncultured Neomegalonema sp.; assembly: GCA_937944035.1. Lineage (GTDB taxonomy): Bacteria > Pseudomonadota > Alphaproteobacteria > Rhodobacterales > Rhodobacteraceae > JAHDDY01. Next base: position 1,301 of record CALDZQ010000055.1, read on the forward strand.
GGGTTTATATGAATATATATTTTCCCTCATAGCGTGATTGAATCGTTTTACGTTGGAAGGTGCTGGACATGAAGCGGATGTTTGTCGATAGGCTTATAAGTAAATTCAAAAACTCCGAGCAAGGAGTGATTACGATAATGTTCAGTTTAATATTCACGGTTATTGTCGGGTTGAATGTTTTTGCGATTGAATATTCCCGTGCCGTAGAAGTGCGAAAGTCCATGCAGAAACACTTGGATTCTACACTCGTTCACCTGTCCAAAGATGATAAGAAGTTCAAACCGCAGACGGCAGGCGAAAGCTTTTTGGCCAATGCCGTAAACAACTCAAGCTACGATCTCAGCAAAATCAAATCGAAGTTTGTTTGGGACAATGATACGGCCAGCCTGACAGGCACGGTCGATTTCACACCAAAGAGCATGATAAGGGGCGCTTTATTTGACGGTTTTGCGATGGGGGTCGAAGCGTCGGTTGCCCCTAAAATGTTGGGCCTCGTCGAGATCGCGCTTGTCCTCGACAGCAGTGGGTCGATGCTGTTTCCGATTGATAATAAATATTCGAGAAGGACTGCTCCCGTTGGTGAGCGCCGCATCGACTCTTTGCACACCGCTGTTACGGGCCTGTTTGACGCAATTTATGAGAATCCGACCGTGATCCCGAAGGTTGCTGTCATCCCCTATGCGAACACGGTGGACATCTCCGATCTTTATGTAAATGGCGACAGCGGAGATTTTACGCCAACATGGGGCCGCACTTATAATGACCTCCAGCTGAACATCATCACAGAGGCAAGTGTTGAACACATGCCCAACAGCTACGGTTACAGTATGCGGCAAAAGGGGATCTGGGCGACGGAACGCTATCAGACAAAGAATTCCGATGGCAGCTTCGCACTTTCCCTCCTGCCGCCATCAACCAGCAACACGCTGATCCCGATTACATCGCAGCGGTATACCGAGCCGCGCTGTAGCCGCTGGACTTGTTATTATTTGCAAGCGCGCCGGTGGATCGGCGACCACAAGCGGAAAAACGGATACTTTTTCCCGCATATCGGCGTATTGCCGCAGACGACAGATGCGTCAAAGGTCCGCAACTTCGTTAAATCAATCGAGCCGAATGGCGGTACGGCGGGGCATTTGGGCGCGATATGGGGTCTCTACGCATTGTCCCCCGCATGGCATGATGTCTTCAAGCACCCGGCTGGCGTTCCCGCGCCTTTGTCCTCTGATGAAAAACACCTGGTCATCATGACCGACGGATCATTTAACAGCCCGCAAACCGCAGGCATGAGCACTTCGGACATCTTTAAATATTTCCAGTCCGTGTGCGACCTTGCGAGAGACTCCGGTGTGACCGTTTACACGGTGGGCCTTCTGCTCCAAAGCGATGATATGGACCGGGTTCTGAGTGAATGCGTAACCTCGCCGCATCGCTACTACAAAGTGGAAAACCACAATGACCTGGTCAACGCCTTCAAGAACATTGGCCGCGTGACCTCGCAAATCCGCATCGCGTCGTGATACGATAGAGCGATTTCCGGAATAGCCGACAGGCTTTTCGACCCGGCAATCGCGCCAGCCCGGCTTCCGCAAGGAGGCCGGGTTTTTTTTACGGCTTAAACGGAGCCATCCCCATCCGCGCCAGCTCGTCCGCACGTTCGTTTTCGGGGTGGCCCGCGTGACCCTTAACCCATTCCCACGTTACAGTGTGGCAGGCGACGGCGGCGTCGAGGCGCTTCCACAATTCCTCGTTTTTCACGGGCTTTTTCGCAGCGGTTTTCCAGCCGTTGCGCTTCCAGCCGTGTATCCACTTGGTCAGCCCGTCTTTGACGTAGACAGAGTCGGTCACAATCGTCAGTGCGCTGGGCCGTTCCAGCGCCTCCAGCGCCGAAATCGCCGCCATCAACTCCATGCGGTTGTTGGTCGTGTCTTCCGCCCCGCCGGACAGTTCGCGTTCCTTGATAACTTCATCGCCATCCCGCGCGATCAACAGCGCGCCCCAGCCTCCCGGTCCGGGATTGCCGCTGCACGCGCCGTCGGTATAGGCAAAAAGATCAGGCATAACGGGCCGCTCCAAGTGAAAACTCCGGCGGACAAATACGCTTACAGCCTATATGAAACAAGCAAATCACAAAGTCCGAGGGGAATTCGCATGGCACAGATGGAAATTGACGCGATCTTCGAGTTCGCGAAAACCACATTGGAGCGGTTCGGCTGCGACGAAGCCAACGCCGCCGCCACCGCCCGCACCATGACCACCGCCGAGCGCGACGGCTCGCATTCCCACGGATTGTTCCGCATGGCGGGCTACGTCAAATCCCTCAAAAGCGGGCGCGTGAACGGCAAAGCCGCTCCGAAAGTCACCACGCTCGCCCCGTCCATCCTGCGTGTGGACGGCGATGAGGGCTTTGCCCCGCTGGCCCTCGAAGTCATGCGCGAGCCATTGATCGCCATGACCAAGGCGCAAGGCATGGCCATGTGCGGCATCACCCGCACTCACCATTTTGCCGCGCTATGGCCGGAGGTCGAGATGCTGGCCGAAGCGGGCCTTGTCGCGATGGCGACCACCCAGGCCATGCCCTATGTTGCCCCCGCCGGCGGCCGCGACGCGTTGTTCGGGACCAATCCGCAGGCTTTCGCATGGCCCCGCCCCGGCAAGCCGCCTTTGGCATTTGACCAAGCCTCCTCAACGATGGCGCGGGGCGATGTGATGATCCACCGCCGCGATGGAGAACCAGTGCCGTTGGGCGTCGGCATCGACAAGGACGGTAACGACACCACCGACCCCGCCGCTATCCTCGACGGCGGTGTGCAACTGGCTTTCGGCGGCTACAAAGGCTCTGCCATCGCCCTGATGGTCGAATTGCTCTCCTCCAGCCTGATCGGTGAGCGCTCCAGTGCCGAGGCGAAAGCCGCACATAACGGCGATGGCGGCCCGCCCATCGGCGGCGAATTCATCATGGCCATCGATCCCGGCCTCGCCAGTGGCGGGGACCGCTGGGCGTCACACGGCGATTCTATCCTGTCGAAAATCGAAAACATGGAAGGCGCCCGCCTCCCCGGCGCCCGCCGCCACATCAACCGCGCCAAAAGCGGTCCGGTCGAGGTGTCGGACAAGGTGCTGGACGAAATCGCGGCTCTATAAAGTACGCGTCTTGATTTCGGGCGGCTCAAACGCGGTCACGGGGGGCGGGTCGCCCTCGTACCGCGCCACCTCTACAAGGCAGGAATGGGCAATCGGGCCTTGACCGAGGCGCGAGGTTCCCTTGTCCGGGGTCAGGACGTTGGGGTTGCCGTGTTTGCACAGACTGCCCGCCTTGCCCGGTGTTTGCGGATCATACCACGCGCCGGTGCTCATCCGGATCACGCCCTGACGGATGCTATCGCTGATAATGACAGCCCCCAGACATGAGCCGCGATCATTGAAAACCCGCACAATGTCACCCGCCGACAGGCCGCGCGCGGCGGCATCCTCAGGATGCAGCATCACCGGCTCACGTCCCTTCAGCTTTGCCGCTTTACTGACAGCGCCGTGGTCGAGCTGGGAGTGGAGTTTCGCACTCGGCTGGTTTGAGATCATATGCAGCGGATGCGCTTTATCACCCTTGCCGAGCCATTCAATCGGCGCGCGCCAGACCGCGTGGCCGGGGCAGTCGTCATAGCCGAAGCTGTCCACGGTCCCGGAGAATATCTCGATCTTGCCGCTGGGGGTTTTCAGTGCGTTGCCGACCGGGTCTTCGCGGAACGCGCGCAGCAGGACGGTCGGCTCGCGGGGCGCGGTCATTTTGAAATATTGCTGTGCGCGCAATTCTTCGAGCGGCGGCAGCACCACGTCGCGTGCGGACATGCGCTGGCGGGTAAGGTCATAGAGCCAGCGCAGCCAATCGGCCTCGTCCCGTCCTTCGGTAAAGGCTTCATGCGTGCCCATCTGCCGCGCAATTCCGGCAAAAGCCGTGTAGTCGTCACGCGCCTCGCCGGGGGCATCGGTGACTTTTTGCATGGCGACGATATAGGGATCGCGCGGGCAGAGCATCAGATCATTCCGCTCCAGCGGCGTCGTGCAGGGCAGGACGATGTCCGCATGTTTGGCCATCGCGTTCCAGCACCAGTCGTTGACGATAATCGTCTCCGGCTTTTGCCACGCGCGCAACATCCGGTTCAGGTCTTGGTGATGGTGGAAAGCGTTGCCGCCCGCCCACCAGATCATGCGAATATCGGGGTAAGTCAGCTGTTGCCCGTTAAATTCAAACGCCGCGCCGGGATGCAGCAGCATATCCGAAATCCGCGCCACGGGGATGAAATCCGCCACCGGATTTTGCCCCTGCGGCAGCGATGCGCCGTCCAAAGGTTTGTATTGTCCGCCGATGCTGTTCTCCGCGCTGTAGCCAAGCCCGAAGCCGCCTCCCGGCAGGCCGATCTGGCCCAGCATTGCGGCGACCGTAATGGCCGCCCAATAGGCTTGCTCGCCGTGGTCTTGGCGGGTCAGTGACCATGAGACGGAAATCATCGTCCGCCCCGCCGCCATCCGCCGTGCAAGGTCGCGGATGGTTGCAGCGGGCAGTTCGCTGATCTCAGCGGCCCATTCGGCATCCTTGACGATGCCGTCACCCTCACCCGTCAAATAAGCCTCAAACCGCCCGAACCCCACCGTATAACGCGCCAGAAACGCCGGGTCATGCAGCCCTTCGGAGGTAAGCGTGTGCGCGATGGCGATCAGGATTGCCGAGTCTGTATTCGGCCTCGCGGCCAGCCATTCCGCGTTCAATTCGTCCATCATATCCGACCGCAGCGGGCTGATATTCACGAAGTGGGTTCCGGCCGCACGGGCGGTGCGCATCCCGCTTGGCTGAAAATGCTCGCCCACCCCGCCGGACTCGATTTGCCCGTTTTTCACGGGCGCACCGCCGAATGCGACGAAGAGATCGGTGTTTCCGGTGATCGAGTCCCAGCTTGTCGTCTGACTCAGCAAGCCCCGGAAATCGCCCAGAATGTGCGGCACAATCGCCTCGGCGGCGGCAAAGCTGTACGTGCCGACCGATCGTGTGAAACCGCCGATGGTGTTGAGGAACCGTTTCATCTGGCTTTGCGCGTGGTGAAAACGGCCCGCGCTGGCCCAGCCGTAGGAGCCTGCGTAGATCGCCTTATTGCCATGCGCGCTGATAATCCGGTTCAGATCATCCGCGATCAGGCGCTCGGCCTCGTCCCAGCTGACCGCAATAAACGCCTCCGCTCCGCGCCTTTCTGTATGCCGGCCGGGGCCATGCTCAAGCCAGCTTTCGCGCACCATCGGCGATGTGATCCGCGTGGGGCCGGTTTGCACATCAAGGATGCCGGGGCCGATGGGCGAGGGGTCGGGGTCGCGCTCAAAATCGGTCATGCCAACGGCGCGGCCGTTTTTTGTCTCCACGCGGTACATGCCCCAATGCGCGGCGGTCAGGGGGAGCGGGGTGTCTGCCATGATGATGGTGCTCGCATGATCGTCTGTCAGCGTTCAACGATGCGGCGAAAACGATGGCGTTTCAAGCGCACCGCTGCGGGCCTTGCCGCTTTTACAATCCTTCGGGGTTGACGGCGGCGCTTGCTTGGCGCGAAGTCGCTGCGAAACAACCTGCCCGGCGAGGATTTTGCCCCCATGACCGTCTCGACAAATTTTCAGGCGGCGCTGCTGGCGCTTGCCTCTACGGCGATACTCAGTCTGGTCGATAACTTTGTCGAGCCCGTCTCACGCGAGGCGGGGTTGTGGCAGTTTCATGTGTTCCGGACCTTGTTCGCCATCCCGTTGCTGCTGATCTTTGCGAAGGTTTCAGGGGCGGCGTGGTGGCCCGCGAATATCCGGACGCTGGCTTTGCGCAGCGCGCTGGTCGCGGTTGGCCTGTTCATTTATTTCGGCACATTGGCAGTTTTGCCCGTCGCGCAAGCCGGGGCGGGGGTGTTCACCGCACCGATCTGGGTGATGCTGTTCTCGGCTTTGCTGTTCAAAACCCGCGTCTCCGCATTGCAGGCGATTGCGATTCCCTGCGGGTTTATCGGGGCGCTGATCCTGTTGCAGATTGATCCCGCCAATCTGACGACATTGTCGGTTTTGCCTGTTGCGGCGGGGGCGTTTTACGGGCTGGGCATGTTGATGACGCGCCATCGCTGTGCCGAGGAAAGCGCCGTTGCGCTGTCGATGGGCGTGTTTGTGGTGATCGGGGTGGCGGCTGCGGTGTTGCTGATCGTGTTTACGCTCTGGCCTATGAGTGGGGACGCACCGGGATTCGCGGCGCGGGGCTGGGTTGCGCCCAGCGCGCGTTTTATAGCGCTGACGGCGGTGCAAGGGGTTGGCGCGGTGATTGCGGTGACGCTGATCGCGCAAGCTTACCGGATCGGCCTGCCCGCCTATGTCGCGGTGTTCGAGTATTCATTTTTGGTCTTCGCGTGTTTTTGGGCGTTTTTGTTGCGCGGGGATACGGTGGGGCCAAGCGCGCTGATCGGCATTGCGATCATCATCGCATCGGGGGCGATGTTGTCGCTGTTCGGATCTAAAGAAGCGCGAGCATAGCGGCCTCGTCAGGGGAGGGGGCGGTGTGGATTGCTCCTTTCCAACCCGCCCCGCGCAGCACATCCGCCGCCGCCGCGCTGATACAGATTGCCCGCAGGGTCACGCCCTCAGGCATCGCCGCCGCCAGCCGCCGCGCCGCGCCGGGCGAGTACACCAGCGTTGCCGCGATCCCGTCCGCTTGAAGGGTGGTGATGACATCAGGCGCAAAGCCGTCCGCGTCTTCGGTGTGGTAAAGAATCGCCTCGCGGGTGTCGAAACCGCCCAGCGCGGCCAGCGGAGAATGCGCCACGGCGCGACCGTGGATGTGCAGGACAGCACCGTTTTCGGGGCGCAGAACCTCCCGCGCCAATGCCCCCAGCGCCGCCGCGTCCCCGCCTGCCGAGCGCACATTCTGATAGCCAACCGCAAGCGCGGCTTCCGCCGTCCGGTCCCCGACCGCCAGCACAGGCAGATGCGCTCCGCTGCCCGCCAGCGCCCGCAATCCGTTTTGCGAGGTCAGCAAAACCGCCTGCACACCGTCAAACAAGGCAGCTTCCGGCGGCGGGGCAAAGACAATCCGCACCAGCGGGGCGATCACGGGGGCATATCCCATCGTCCGCAGCCGCTGCGCCGTCGCCTCCGCCTGTTCCGCAGCGCGGGTGAGCAGGATGCGGCAGGTCATGCGGGCCACGCCGGACTAGTGCGCCACAAAGAATCCCGGCCCGGCCAGCGCCTTCAACTCCTCGCCCGCGTCCTTGCCCATCGCCACGGCGTCAGACAACGGACCAACCCGCCGCGTCGCATGACGCTCGGACCCGTCGGGCCGCAGCACTTCGCCGCGCAGGATCAGGCGGTCGCCGTCAATTTCGGCCAACCCGCCAATCGGCGTTTTACACGACCCGTCCAGCGCCGCCAGAAACGCCCGCTCCGCCGCCAGCCGCACGTGGCATTTCGCACAGTTCAGCGGGGCCAGCGCGGCGCGCATGTCGTCATCACCGGTGCGGCTTTCAATGCCAATCGCCCCTTGCGAGACGGCGGGCAGCATATCTTCAACCTCGATTACGGCAGTTGCAACATCTTGCATCCCCAGCCGCCGCAGGCCGGAAATCGCCAGAAATGTCGCATCCGCGACGCCTTCCTCAAGCTTGCGCAGCCGCGTTTGCACATTGCCCCGGAAGAGAACGATTTTCAGGTCAGGGCGTTTGTTCAGCAGTTGTGCCTGCCGCCGCAGCGATGCCGTGCCCACAACCGCGCCTTTGGGCAAGGCCGCTATCGAGCCGTGGCGCGGGCTGACAAACGCATCACGCACGTCTTCGCGTGGCAAAAGGGCGGTGATTTCCAGCCCGTCGGGCAAGACGGTCGGCATATCCTTCATCGAATGAACGGCCAGATCGATACTGCCGTCAATCAGCGCGGCCTCGACCTCCTTGGTGAACAGGCCTTTGCCCCCACCGATTTCGCCAAGGCTTTTCTCCAGCCTTTGGTCGCCGGTGGTGATGATTTTCACGATCTCGATCGAGTCATCATCCAGCCCGTGCGCTTTTTTCAGGCGGTCGCGCGTCTCGTAGGCTTGTGCGAGGGCGAGGGGGCTGGCACGCGTGCCGATGCGGATGGGGCGGTCTGGGCCGTATGCTGCACTCATGCGGTTGCGTTCTCCATAGAATAGGCTACGTAGTTTCCCGTACCATGAGGCGGTAAGCGTTAACAGGCAAGAGTGTATGAGCGGATTGACATGACAACCGAGCGTATCATCCTCGGCATTGAGTCAAGCTGCGATGAGACCGCCGCCGCCGTCGTGCGCGGGGATGCGCGGTGTCGCCGTCGTGAGATCTTGTCGAACATCGTCTTCGACCAGATGGATCTGCACGCCGAGTTCGGCGGCGTTGTCCCGGAAATCGCCGCCCGCGCCCATGCCGAAAAGCTGGATAAAGCGGTTGAGGCGGCGCTGCGCGAATCGACATTCCCGCTCAAACGGATCGATGCCATCGCTGTCACCGTCGGCCCCGGCCTGATCGGTGGATTGCTGGCGGGTGTCGCAATGGCGCAAGGGCTAGCGCTGGGCGCGGGCAAGCCGCTGGTCGCGGTGAACCACTTGGAGGGCCACGCGCTGACGCCGCGCCTGACGGACGGGTTGCCGTATCCCTATCTCATGCTGCTGGTGTCAGGCGGGCATTGCCTGTTCCTGATCGTGCGCGGCCCCGGCGATCACGAGCGGATCGGCACAACCATCGACGATGCCCCCGGCGAGGCGTTCGACAAGACCGCTAAGCTGCTCAATTTGGGCTACCCCGGCGGGCCGATGGTCGAGCGCATCGCCGAGCGCGGTGATGAGAAGCGGTTCAAACTGCCGCGTCCGCTGATGGATCGTCCGGGATGCGATGTGTCTTTCTCCGGCCTCAAAACCGCCGTGCGTGTCCATCGGGACGAGCGGATTGCGGCGGGGGGGATGAGCGAGCAGGACGTGGCCGATTTGTGCGCCGGATTTCAGGCCGCCGCCCGTGATCTGCTGGCCGAAAAGTCCCGCCGCGCGATGGCGCTGTTCCGCGAGCTGGAGCCGCAAGCCGAGCATCCCGGTTTTGCCGTGGCGGGCGGCGTTGCGGCCAACCTGGCCCTGCGGACCGCGTTGGAAACCGTCGCATCTGAGAATGATTTCCGCTTTTTCGCACCACCGCTGTCGCTGTGTTCGGACAATGCCGCGATGATCGCTTGGGCGGGATTGGAGCGGTTTGAAGCCGGGATTATCGAACCGGCCCTGCCGCGCCCGCGTTTTCCCATCGCCGCGAACAGCCGCGATGATCTGTGGTCGGGCAAAAAAGGCGCGAAGGTTTAGAACTTTGCCGCTCTCATCCCGTTGCCGCGTTCGCCGGTGTGATCGCGTTAACCAGCGCGCGCGCGCCCTCCGCGATTGAGTCGGACGTGTCCACCACGATGACTTCCTCACCTTGCGGCTTGACCCGCCCGGCCTGTGCGAGATGCATATCAATATCGCGGTCAGAGCCGAAGTTGATCGCCATCAACCGCCGCCGCAGCACGTCGAGTCGCGCGGTGATGTAGATCGTCCGGACATGCCTGAACTCGCGTTCGGCGAGGGGGATCATCGCGGCATCTGCGGCAAGGATCAGGGATTGCCCGTCACGCAACTGCTTTGCGGCATCATGGGTCAGGCCGTACCGCACACCGTCGGCATCCCATTGAAGAATAAATGCGTTTTGGCGGCGCATGTGCTGAAACCGGTCTGCGGGAATGGACCCGACAACACAGCGGTTATCGCTTTTGTCCGGTGCTACGATCAGCGGCGCACGGCGTAAATCGCCACGCACACCGAGTGCGGCGTCGATCAACGCTTGTTTGCCGGATCCCGTGGGGCCAACAACAAGATACAAAGTCCCATACGCCATGCCGGATCATTCGCCCGTTAAGGTTTTGCTTACCCGTATAATACGGGGTTGCACCCCTCACACTCGTGAATCAATCTTACGATTAGGTTAATTGTAAAGTGTAAGCACGTCATCCGTGCGGATACGACCCGGCGGCACGCGCGCGTGGTGCGTTCTTGAGGGGGGGTAAAGCGCCGATAGAGTAAATTGTTCAGGCAGAAACGATCAAATCGGATCACGCCCGAAAAAGCCCGCAGTTTGCCGACATTTTGCAGGATAAAATTGCCCGCCGCGCTATGATACAGGGACGCGCAATAATCAAAATGTGGGAATCAGATGGCGGGGCAGGTACGGGGAATTACCCCTTCGATCAATATGCTGGGCGATAAACTGGAGCCGTGCTCGCTGGACCCGATGACGGGGTTCACCAGAAACGGATGCTGTGAGGCGCATATCTCCGATACGGGCGCGCATACCGTGTGCGCGGTGATGACAGCGGAGTTTTTGGAGTTCTCAAAGGCCCAAGGCAACGATCTTTCAACGCCCAGGCCGCAATTCGGGTTTGCCGGTTTGAAACCCGGTGATCGCTGGTGCTTGTGTGCGGCGCGCTGGCGGGAGGCTTACGAGGCGGGCAAAGCGCCGAAAGTGATCCTGCGCGCCACCCATCGCGAAGCCGCAACCATCGTGCCGCATAAGGCGCTGGTTGAGAACGGGCTGGATGCGAATTGACATAAAGTCACACCAAACGCCCGCCGGACTCTGTCCGGCGGTCACACGCCCGCTTATAGCGTTTTCAAGGGCAATGGGTTCATTGCCCGACTCGGAAAACGCGCTGAAACAAGAAGTTAGAGCATCCTGAATCCGGCGGATCATGCAGCGCATAAAGCGCCAGCGCGTGACAATCCTTCAGCACAAAATCCACCGGATGCCGCCCGCGATCCCTGTGACCGGGCGGCTTTCCCGGCCTGATCGGCGCGATATATTTACCCGTTTCAGCACGCCCCGCCTCACGCTTGGCCTCCCACCGCGCCAGCCT
>CALDZQ010000056.1 GCA_937944035.1 uncultured Neomegalonema sp.
ATGAAAGCCTGATTTATATTTCGGGAGATTGCAAGTGTCCCGGTTATTTAGACGGGCTGGCCGGAAACCATACGGTAAAGGTGGAACCACGGCCGATTGTGCTGACAATCTCCAACGACCCGCGATGGCGGGACATGATGTGTTTGACGATGGCCAGACCCAGCCCCGTGCCGCCTTTGGCAACGCTGCTGGCTTTGCTGATCCGGTAGAAACGCTCGGTCAGGCGGGGAATCTGTTCCGCCTCAATGCCTTCGCCCCGGTCGCGCACGCTGATGCCGATGCCGCCCGCGCGGTTGTGGCGGGTGATCGTAATCGGTTTTCCCGCGTCGCCGTATTTGATCGCGTTGCTGATAAGGTTATGAAACACCTGCATGATTTCATCCCGCGCCCCCGCAACAATGCCCTGCCCTTCGCCCATATCGAGCGTGATCTGATTCCCGTTTTCCGCAGCGATTCCGGTCATCGCGTTCACGGATTCGGTTATGATTGCGATCAGGTCGACAGGCTCCGTCGGTGCGATATTCGCCTCCAGCTCGATGCGGCTGAGCGACAGCAAATCATCAATCAAACGCGCCATTCGCCCGGTCTCGCGGGCGATGATGTCGAGGAAGCGGTCATGATTGGCGGTATCCTCGCGCGCCGGTCCTTGCAGGGTTTCGACCATGCCGGAAATCGCGGTCAGAGGGGTGCGCAGCTCGTGGCTGGCATTGGCGACAAAATCGATCCGCATCGCATCAACCTGCCGCAGACGGGTGATGTCCTGAAGCGCAATGACCACACGGGATTTGCGCGCGTCCGCCTTGTCGTTGATCGCCCTGACCGACGCGTGAAGCTGACGCTCCAGCGGACGCAGCGCCGTGAACTCAAAACTGTCATTTCTGCCGAAGCGCAGCGCGTTGGTCACGGCGTGCAGAATCGACGGCGCGCGGAAAATCGTGCTGATATGCTGCCCGACGGGATCACGCGCCAGAAGTAAGCGCGCATCAGCGCTGCAAAACTGTACGAGCGATTCCGAATCCAGCACCAGATAAGGGATCGGCAGACGCTCCAGAAGCCCGGTGTCGGACAAATCCCCTGCCCCGTCGCGATGGCCGGCGGAGCGCTCACCCTCGTTCAAAAGACGGTCCGCGTCGCTTTGCCAACGCCGCCCCTGAAACGCGTAGCGCGCGGCGATGGCGAGGGTAAAACCGCAGATCACGCCGGTTTGGGGCGGGGTGAAAAAGCTTCCCGCAAATGCCCCCGCTCCGGCACAGATCACGTCAAACACCCGCACGCGGGTCAGACTTGCCGCGAGTTTTCTGCGTTTATCAATATGAGAACCCATCTTCATGGGATCGGATTAGCATAACCGCCCCGCGAAGGCACTCAGAGGTGATGATGACTCAGAGTTTCAAACGCCGGCGAAGCGCATTGCCTGAAACAGCACCCGAAGCGTTATGCGTCACCTCTTCAGGTTGGGGAGGGACCGGACGGTTATATTGCTCCGCGCCTTCGACCTCAAAGACTTTGAGATTGCTGCGGAAAGCATAACCCGCTTGTTTCTCGCGCCGCCATGCGACAATCGCAGGGGTTTTACGAACGCATTTCGCGCCCCGGTAAATTTCGATCAACGCAACACGGCGGGTCGGCCCCGGTGACGATATTCGCACACCACCGTCGGAATAATCGAGCAGCTGACATTCGACACCGTCAATCACCACGCGCATCGCGCCCGGATCGTAGCGTTCATGCACGCGATAGTTTGATGGATCGCTGCGTTTTCCGAACATTAACCTGCATCTCCGAAAGGGTTGAACCGGAACGTAGTGAACGGCATGTGCTTAAAACTACCTGACAGCAGTTGAGCAAACCCTAACAATTCTCCTTATTTTGTCCTGTTTTGCATGGGAGTGGTAAAGTGTGCGACTGTGTAAATCCCATATCTGCCTGTGATTTCGGCCAAGAGGTGAGTTTTTGAATACCCTCCACAAATACCTGACCGCCGCCACCGCTTTGATTTTCTCAGCGCTCGGCATCTGGCTGATGCTCGATCCCCTTGCGGTTGAGCGGCTTTATCCGATAACGCTGGACGCGCCGATGGCGGTCAGCGAAATTCGAGCGGTTTTCGGTGGCATGATGTCGGGGATAGGGGCGGCCGTTTGCTGGCTGGCCATAATCGCGAACCGCCCCCGCGACGCGGGTGTGGTGATGATGCTTGTCTTCGGCGGGCTGGTTCTTGCCCGCATCGTTGGCATTACGGGAGAAGGATTTCCGACCGATACGGTCCTTCATGAGACGATTTTTGAAGTTGTCATCCTCATATTACTATACGTAACGGGCAGAAATGCCGAAAATGGCAGTGATCAGAATTAAGGCGTCAACACAAACAATCGCCTTTGTTTTATGCTGAGTTCCGCGCTGTGAGATTATGAGTAGTGAGATGATTTATGGGTAGATTTGGGGTCGGATGCACCCGGTTTTGCGCGGCGGTTTTTCTTATCGCTTTAACCGGCGTGGTCAAACCGGCCCCCGCCTTTTCCCAAACACCATCCGCAACCGCACACTCATCCTTGCGCGCAAAGCAACAAACCCTGTTCGATACCATGCGCGCGAAGCCGCAGGATTTGGACGCTATGTTCGATTATGCGGAAGTCTCGGTTCAACTTCAGGATTACGAAGCGGCGATTTCGACCCTTGAGCGGATGTTAATTTTCAACAGCAATTTGCCGCGTGTACGACTGGAACTTGGAGCGCTGTATTTCAATATCGGCGCGTATTCTCTTGCAGAGTACTATTTTCTGTCGGTGGCGGGCGCGGGCGGTGTGCCTGAAGCGGTGCGGGGACGGATCGACAAATTTCTTGCCGAGATCGCTAAGCGGACCCGCAAGCACAGCTTCAAAGGCCGGATCGAGGCGGGGATCATCTATGACAGCAACGCGAATTTAGGTCCGGCGGACAGCAATGTGCTTCTGTTCGGCCGCCCTGCTGTGCTGGTTTCCGGCTCTGGCGGGGATGAAGATGCGGGCGGGCGCGTTTATGCCCAGATAACCCACCGCTACGCCATCTCCGGCCCGACGGCGGATTACTGGCAAACCGACGGCTCGTTCTTCGGGCGGCGCTACAGCGAGGTGGATACCGGAGCCAGCGACGCGTTTTATATCAGAACAGGGCCACGATTATCCCTTGATGATGCCCTGTACGGTCCGAAACTGCGCCCGTTTATCGATGTTGAATACGCCCGTGCCGATGAGTCAAAGCTTTATCAGGGCGGCGGTGTCGGGTTTGAATATACGGCGGTTCTGTCAGGCGCGGTATCGACCTTCAGCACGCTGCGGGCAGGCATTCGCGCGCATGACAGCGCGCGCAGCGGGGAGGACGGCTTTCTGCTGAGCGGGCGGAGCGGTCTGGCCTGGAAACCCGCAAAAGACGTTACGCTGACGGCAGCGGTGTCGGGGCTGGTTGATGACGCGAAATCACAATCCCAAAGCAACGACGGGGGCGCGCTGCGCTTGACCGCATCGTATGATTACGACCCCGGCCTTGCGCCCGCCGACCGCAACTGGCGGCTGTCAGCGCAGGCATCGGCCGCCTATCGCCGCTATCGCGCGCCCGATCCCGTGGTCTCGCCCACACAAGCCCGGCGCGATGTCGAGCTGCGGCTCGGAGTGCAGAATACGTTCTATTTCCGTGACGGGTTTTACGCGTCGCTGGGCGCTTCGGGATTGGTGCGCGAGTCCAACCTGTCCAATTTTGACCTTAGTAATGTCGGACTTACAGCGGTCATTGGCATCGAATTCTGACGAAGGAGCAACATCGTGAAACGGTATTACCTTTTGAGCGTCAGCATCGTTGCCCTCGGCTTCGCAGGGACCGCGACCGCGCGCGCCGACACAGAGATCGGCGGCGTTGCCGCCGCTAATCCGCTGATCCAAGGCACGTCGAAATCGGATGACAAGCGCACGTTATTGCTGGGCGATCGCGTGTTGCAAGACGAGCGGATCGTGACATCTAGCGACGGGTCGGGGCAGTTGTTGTTTCTTGACCAGACCTCGCTGACCATCGCGCCGGATTCTGACATCGTCCTCGACCGCTACGTCTATGACCCCACGCGGACCTCCGGTGATATTGGCCTGAGCATCACGCGAGGCGCGTTGCGGTTTATCGGCGGGCGTGTGACCAAATTCCGGGACGCGATCATCGCGACCCCTGCGGCGACCATCGGCGTGCGCGGCGGGGCCGCGCTTATCGAGATTGAAGACGACGGCTCGGTTACAGTCATCCACATCACCGGAGAACGCAGCGTTATCGAGGCGAATGGTGAAACGCTGACCATGAGCCGCCCGACCACAAAAGCGACCATCAGCGCCGGATCGCCGCCCGTTTACAACGGCATCGTCGATGCGGCGGAGTTTGAAAGACGCTTCGCACAGTTTGAAGGCGGCGGGGGCGGGATGAAAACCACGCTCTCGGAAGACGATACCGACACCGCCCTTGACGCGGGCCTCAGCGATCAGGTGTCCGGCAAACGCGGCGCGGTATCAGCGGCGCAAATCTCGACCTCCGGCGCGCGGTTTGAAGGCGAGACGACAAGCCCTGACAGCGACATCTCTCCGCTTCTCGACATAACCGTGAATCCGGTCCCTCCGGTTATCAGCGGGACGGGGACGCCTGTTCAGGGCGCATCCGGCGTTGCGGCGATTGCGCCAAGGGACGGATTTGCGGGAGTGAACGGCGCGGTCATCGACAATCCGGGCGCGCAGGGCGGGTTTGTATCGGACAGTTCGGTGGACGGCCTGACCGATGTCACCGCCGGACCACGCTCCGGCACACGCGCAGACGGGCAGCGCTATACCGTCGGAGTTAACCGCAATGGCGGGATGCGCAATTTCAACGGTGGCATATCCCCTCATGGGGCGCTGTCGGGGCGCAGCGACTTTGACGCTGGCACGGAATTTACGGCGGTTGAAGTTCAGACCGCCGATGGCAGGCCGGGGCGGATTTTCTTCGGCACAGCCACGCCGGGGCAGCTGTCAGACCCGGTTGACGCGGATGCGGTGGAGGTACGGTCTTACGGGATTGGCGCCCTGACGGGGGATAGCTTCGCAGCGGATTTCACGGCGGATTTATCCGGTGATCTGACCCTGATTGAAGAACAGGGCGAGGGTTATTTCCGCGAGGACGGATCGCCCGGATTCGCAAAGGTGGCCCATGCGCTGCTGGCGATTGAAGGACCGGACACTGCGCAAAGCTCGGTTCTCTCCGTCGGGACCGGGCGGATCAGGGACACCGGAAACGGCGCCCCTTCGCCTGATATGGGGATCTACGGCTCGGTCCGTCGGGGCGGATCATCCGCGCCCGTCAATTTCGATGCGACAGGCACGTTGATCGCTTTCGGAGACGGCAACACGGTATTCAGCCCTGAGGGTGAGGATGTTGTGTTTGGCAGCGGCAGCCGCTTTCTTTTTGACGGCGACGATGATCTGGAAGTGACCCCGATCCGCTACAGCGCTTTTGACAATGCGGCGGTTGACGATAACGGCTTTCTGACGCGCGGGGCGCTTTCGGAACGGGAAAGCGTTTCAGCCGATGCGCGCCTGCCGCTGGGTATCTCTTTCGCGACCGCTGTGCGCGACAACGGCTTTAATAACGAACGGGATGATGCGGCGTTCACAGGCGGATACGCCGCCGGGATGGGCGTCAGCCGTGCCGCAGACGGAACCCTGGGCGATCCTTATATTCTGCGCTCCGGTGACACCGAAGGCGCGCGGTTTGCTTTTGACACCAGCCAAAACGAGGTCAATGCGTCGCTGAACATGGTCGAAGGCGGCAGTATGGCCGGGACGGGGGGCGCATCGGATATTGATACGCTCACTTATAATTTCGGCAGCCGCTCGACCCGTTCCGCCCTGATCGATGACAGGCGGTTTGCCCTGCGCAATAAGACGACAACCGATTCGGGCTTTGTCGCCGGGCAGACGGAAATCAACGGGCGCACCGGACGGCCCGCGCCCTCCGCAGGAACCGAGCAGCAGGCATTCAGAGGCGCATTGGTTTCAAATGATATGATCGGAAACGGCGCTGACGCGATTTTCGCGGCGACAACGCCGGATACCGACCACGAATACCTGCGCTGGGGCTGGTGGAGCGGTGAGTTCCAATTCGACAGCGATGACACCGCCGATTTTGCGGACCGCACGGAACGCGCACATCTGGGAACGTGGATCGCTGGAAACCGCCTCGATCCCACGATCGTCGCCGCGCAATCGGGCGCTGCGCAATTTGACGGTCATGTTGCTGTCAGCATGGTGCGCGATGGCAATGAGTCGATCCAGGGCGGTGCATTCGCGATGACCTATGATTTTGACCAGCGCTCCGGCAATGCGGAATTCCGAGATATTGCGGGGTATGATTTCGACGTGGCCGTTGCGGGCCAAAACGCCACGGGCGCGGGATCGCACTATGCCGGACAGCTGCACGGCGCGGCGGGGGCGCGGAATTTACCGGATGTCGATGTGGGCGTGTCGGGGGCTTTCTTCGGGGACAGCCTCGCGGATTCCGTCAGAGCAACGGCGGGGCAGATTGATTTTCAGTCTTCCGATGATGGCGGTGCGGCCTTGCGCGCCAGCGGGGTGTTCGGTGGCGACCGTGTGGTTCCTTGAAGCGTTTTCCGTAATCATTGATCGATTTCGGGCCGAACCTGAGTTTCTGCGGTGAGCAGCGAGCGTAGAGCGCGACAAAGGGCGGCGCTGATCGCGGTTCTCGCGATGATGATCGTATCGGTCTTCAGTTGGCAGAACGCGCCCGCGATACGCAGGCTGGATCAGGCGTGGATCGACACGTTCCAGCGGTTTTCACCGCGTGATTATGATTCCCGAACGCCCGTGCGGGTCGTCGCGATTGACCGCGCCGCCCTCGAAGCGTTCGGTCAATGGCCGTGGCCGCGCCCCTATCTGGCCGAATTGACACGGCGGTTGAAGGATATGGGGGCGGCGGCAATCGGCTTTGACATGGTGTTTTCCGAGCCGGACCGGACCTCGCCCGAAGAGATCGCGCGCAGCCTCGAACGCTTCGGTATCACGCCCGTCGCCGCCTATGCCGACGGGCGCACCCATGATCGCATCTTCGCCGATGCGCTTACGGGCAGGCCCGTCGTCCTCGGCGCGATCCTGACCAGCGAGTACAACGACCGCCGTCCCGCCGTCGCGGTGCAGCCTTCGGTCCTCGGCTCCGACCCGCGCCTTGCGCTGCCCTTCTTCAACGGGGCGGATATCAACCGCCCCGGCCTGGCCGCCGCCGCCGCCGGTATCGCGTCCGTCACCCTGAGCCCGCGCGACCGGGAAGACGGCATCATCCGCCGCGTGCCCCTCGTCTCGCAGGTGGATGACATGCTCGTCCCCGCCCTTGCCCTCGACATGCTGAGGGTGGGCGAGGGCGCTTCCGGCTACCTCTTGCGCGGGTCCGATGCGGGGGGCGAGCTGGGCCGCAGGGAAAGCGCCGTGACCGGCATTCGCGTCGGTCCCCATGCGCTGGAAACCACCGCTGACGGGGCGATGTGGATACGCTACAGTGGGATGCAGCCCGCCCGCATGATCTCGGCGGCGGCCATCCTCGACGGCGATGCGGCGGATGCCGACCTGCGGCGTCGCATCGACGGTCATTTCGTGCTGATCGGTGCGACCGCCCCCGGCCTCGGCGATATCGTCGCCACCCCCATGAGCGCCAGCGTTCCCGGCGTCGAGGTGCATGCCGAGATCTTGGAGCAGGTCATCGCCGGTACCATGCTGACCCGCCCCGACTGGGCGGCGGGGGCCGAGCGGGCGACGGCGTGGGCCGTCGGATTGCTGATCGCGGGTATCGTCATCCTCTTCGCCTACGGATGGGCCGCCATCGCCGCCGTCGCCGTCCTGGTCACGATTCCCGTGTTCAGTTTCCTCGCCTTCGACCGCTTCGACGTCATTCTCGGCCCGACCGTGCCCATCCTCGCCGCGCTGGGCGCATGGGTGTCGGCGGCGGCGGTGGATTATCTCGGTGCACGGCGCGAACGCCGTGAAATCCGCCGCCAGTTCGAGCATTTCGTCGCCCCGGACGTGATCGAGGAAATCGCCAGGGACCCGAATCGCCACATGACGCCGGGGGGAGAGGAACGCGAACTTTCGATCCTGTTCTGTGATGTACGACAATTTTCGTCGATTTCGGCCATGCTAGAGCCGGGGGACCTGATCGAGTGGCTCAACGGCTACCTCACCCCCATGACGGAGGCGATTCTTGAGGAACGCGGCACGATCGACAAGTTCATCGGTGATGCCATCATGGCATTCTGGAACGCCCCGCGTCGTGACGAGAATCACGCGCAAGGGGCGCTGCGTGGCGCGCTGCGGCTCGTGCGGGCGGTGCAGGTCATGAACGTCGATTACGCGGCGCGCGGCTTCCCGTCGGCGAAGATCGGCGTCGGCATCAATACCGGGCCGTGCAGCGTGGGCCGAATCGGTGCGAAGTCGCGTCTGGACTACACCTGTATCGGCGATGCGGTGAACATCGCCTCGCGCTTCGAGGGGCTGACCAAGATATACGGCATCGATATCTGTATCGGCGAGGGCACGGCGTTGCAGGCCCCCGACTTCGCACTGATCGAGATCGACACGGTCGAGGTGCTGGGCCGCAGCGGATCGGCCCTCGCCCTGCATGCCGTCGCGGGTGACGAGACGGTGGCACGTAGCCCCGCTTTTCGCGCCGAACACGATGCCTGGTCCGGGGCCCTCGCCGCGTATCGGACCCGGGCCTTCGGCACCGCCCGTGCGGCCTTCGCCGAAATCGAACGCAGCAGTCCCGTGGTCATCGACCTGCGGCCCGCCGCCCGCACGATGCTGGCCCGGATCGATGATATCCGTATGCAACCCTTGCCCGAGGACTGGGATGCGGTGTACAGGGCCACCCGGAAGTGAGGGACATGGCCGATATCACCTTTCAGGTATGGGGCGCGCGCGGATCGATATTCGCGGGCGGGGCCGACAAGACCGAATTCGGCGGTGACACGACGTGTTTCAGCCTGTTGGGCGGTGGTGGCATGACCATCGTCGATGCCGGATCGGGCCTGCGCACCCTCGGGCGCGTGATGGAGGCGGGGGAACTCGGCCCGTTCGCCGAAATCGACCTGCTGCTCACGCATCTGCATTTCGACCATATCTGCGGCTTGCCGTTCTTCGAACCGGTGTTCTGCCAATCCTCCATCCTGCGCATCTGGAGTGCCGCGTTCGACCGGGACGAAGCGTTTCGCGAGACTCTGGCGCGGGTCATGTCGCCACCCATCTTCCCCGCTTTCCGCCATTGGGACAGCGTTCGCCTGTGCACGGCACAGCCCGGTATCGCCATTCCGCTGGCGATGGGCGGCACGGCGACCCCGTTCAGCCTCAACCATCCCGACGGGGCATTCGGCTGGCGCATCGACAGCGGCGGCAAATCGGTCACGATCGCCTCCGACCATGAAAGCGGCAATGCCGAGATCGACCGCCGGATCGTCGCGGCGGCACAGGGCACCGACCTTCTCGTCTGCGATGCGACCTATACCGACGCCGAGATCGCCAACCGGCGCGGCTGGGGCCATTCGACGTGGCAGCAGGGTCTGGAACTGGGGGCCGAGGCCGGGGCGCAGCATGTGCTGATGACCCACCACGACCCCCAACGTGCCGATGACGATGTCAGCCGGATGGAGCGCGATGCACGTGCCGAGAACGCCGCCGTCACCTTTGCGCGTACGGGCTGGCAGCATATCCTGTAATCCCGGCTTTAAGTCCCGCTACGCTATCCCCATATCCTGATCGAGCATTTTCCGGTCAGGCCGGAATGCTTCGGC
This sequence comes from uncultured Neomegalonema sp., assembly GCA_937944035.1. Lineage (GTDB taxonomy): Bacteria > Pseudomonadota > Alphaproteobacteria > Rhodobacterales > Rhodobacteraceae > JAHDDY01. The sequence goes on from CALDZQ010000056.1 coordinate 9,830, forward strand.
ATCGCGGCAATGCGATAACACGGGGAGACGGGGGCTTTGGCGCGATCATGGATCGTGAAAAAGGCTCCGGAACAGGGAGACTGCACATGCGTCGCGATCCGAAGGTCATCATCGTCGATACCCGCAACGCCTCCGATTACGAGCGCGAACGCATCCGCGAAATCGCCGAGTGGAAAGGGCGCGCGCCCGGTGCTGTCGCGACATGGATGGGCCGTTTCGCCGGTCCGGTCGACAGGGCCATCCGTTCCGCGTTGAGCGAGGAGACGGTCGAGAATGCCCTCGCCGAAGCAAACCGCATTGCCGGAAACATGTTGGCCGAGCGTAGCGATGCCATGCCTGCCGACCTGGAATCCGCCGATGCCCGCGCGCAGGAAACCCGCAACTGGGCCATCGGCTACGCGGCGGCGGGCGGGGCCGGAGCAGGGGCGAC
>CALDZQ010000057.1 GCA_937944035.1 uncultured Neomegalonema sp.
GTAGGGTCTGTTGAGTATTGGGATTCCCAACTGATCTGAATTGTGATTCATGCTTCCTTTTAAGGAGGTTGCTGTGGAATCGGATCGTAGTGTTATCACTGACCGTATGTGGGAACTGATGGAGCCTGAATGCCTTGGCAAGCGGAGGGATCCTGGCCGTACAGGCAGTGACGGGCGATTGTTTTTAGAAGCGGTTTTGTGGATTGCCCGCACGGGCAGTCCTTGGCGGGATTTGCCAGAACGTTTTGGCAAGTGGAATACGACCTACAAGCGGTTTAGAGAATGGGTCAAGCGGGATGTTTTCCATCGCATATTCAATGCGTTGAGTGATGAACCGGACATGGAATACGCCATGATTGACGGAACGATTGTCAAGGTCCATCGTCATGGTCAGGGCGCAAAAGGGGGACTCAAAATCAGGCCATAGGTAAATCGAAGGGTGGATTGACCACCAAAATACTGGCTTTGACGGATGCTTTGGGAAATCTGGTCCGGTTCGAGTTATTGCCCGGCAACCGATACGACACTGTGGGCGTGGCACCGCTCATTGAAGGAGTGCGTTTTGGCGGATTACTGGCCGATAAAGCCTTCGACTGCAATTGGATTGTCGATGATCTAAATGAGCGCGGGGCGTTGATCTGTATCTCGCAACGGCCACAACGCAAGGAACCGTTGGACATCGATCTGGAACTCTACAAAGAACGGCATCTAATCGAAAACTTTTTCGGAAAGCTCAAGGAATTCAAACGCATCGCTCTACGAAGCGACAAGAAGATTGCAGCTTCAGCGCAATGATCTACGCCGTCGCTGCAATCATCAATGCAAAATGATACTCAACAAGCCCTAGTGCGTTCAAAACCGATCCATGATCGCGGCGTAACGCTCTACCTTCCCTCAACCCGCCATGCCGCAAACAGCAGACCCACTGCGATCAGCAGCGCCAGCCAACCCGGCGCGAGCGGTGTCAGGCGCGAATCCCGCACCACATACGCCCCGCGCTCCCGCAACCCGATCCAGTCGTTCCCGTAAGCCCGCCGTGTGCCGCTGACACGGCGCAGGCGCGGAATCCCTGCCTCACTCAGCATAACCTGCGCCCCGCCCGTGGCCGCGACAACCGGATTGAGAATATCAAACGTCGCCAGCGGGTTCTCAAACTCCTTCGGCGAGGCCGGACCAACAGCCGCCGCCGTGCTCAACACCCCGTCCGTGATCGAGTACAGCCCCTGCTCTTCCGCCTCAAACAACGCGCGCCAGCGTCCGGGGCCACTCGCCTCGAACGGCACACTCATCCGCTCACCGGAGGGTGCAACAATATCCGCCGCAACAGGCGCCTCCCCCAGCGAGCGGCGCACCACCTCGACCGATGCACCATTGGCCATCGCCGTCAGCGCATCTTCCTCTAGCTGCGGCTCTTTCATCAGCCAATGCGCAACCCGGCGCAGCATTTCGGCCAACGGTCCGCCGCCCTCGTACCCGCGCGACCAAAGCCACGCCGTATCACTGGCCAGCATCGCCACACGACCCTCACCGACGCGATCCATCACCAACAGCGGCTCACCATTCTCGCCTGACATCAGCACATCCCCGCTGCGCGGCTCAATGTCGATCAGACGCATCCAGCGCCCCCATGTCGGGTCCGTCGCACTCGCTTGCGGCAGCGTCGCCGTAACCGGATGTTTCTCGCCCGCTTCGGTCAGCAATGGAGAGAACAGCGCCTCCAACGACCCGCCCGTCGGAATCGCGGGCATAATCTCGGCCAAGGGACTGCGGTAGAGGCTGGCAGGTCCACCAAAATCAGGACCGGCCGCAATCAAAACCGCCCCGCCCCGCCGCACATATCCGGCAACATTGGCCAGATACGCCGGAGCCAACACCCCGCGCCGCACATATTTATCGAAGATCACCAGATCGAAATCATCAATCTTCTGCATGAACAATTCCCGCGTCGGAAACGGGATAAGCGACAGCTCACGGATCGGCGTCCCCGTCATCTTACTCGGCGGACGCAGGATGGTGAAATGCACCAGATCAACCGACGGATCAGCCTTCAGCAGGTTCCGCCAGGACCGCTCCCCCGCATGAGGTTGACCGGAGACCAGCAAAACCCGCAAGCGATCGCGCGTGCCCTGCACGGTGAACAGCGCCCGATTGTTGCGCATGGTGATCTCGCCGTCGAGTTCCTGCACCTCCAACTCGAACACACTCGCCCCGCCCTTATCCAACGGCGCTTCGATGGTCGTCGGCTCGTTCAAGGTGATCGTATCAAGGCGCACAGGGCGGCCATCAATGCTCAACGTGATGCGCGGCGGCGGCGCACCAGCGGGCGCATTGCCTTGGTCAATCACCCGCAAACGGATTTTCGTATCCTCGCCCACAATCCCGAAATTGGGCGCGCTCTCAAGGATCAGGCGGCGGTCATACGCCCCGCTGCGGCCCGTTGACAGCATATGCGTCGGCGCGGGAAAGCGGCTCCGAATGGCGTCCTCATCCAGCGCAGCAAAATCCGGCGCATCATGCGCGCGGCCATCGGTGATGATGACGGCCCCCGCAATCCGGTCCTGCCCCACATCGGCCAGCGCCGTTTCCATCGCATTGAACAGCCGCGTACCCGGATCATCCGACGCCGTCCCCGATTTCGCATCCACCGTCGCAATGCGCAGCTCCAGCGGTGTCCGGCGATCCAGCGATTCCGCCGCTTCGCGAATGGACGCAGCCGCCTGTGCGGCCAGTTCGGCGCGCCCGTCAATCGTCTGACTCGCGCTTTCATCGACCAGCAACAGCGCCACATCGCTCAGCGGATCGCGCAATTCCTGCGTCAATTTCGGGTCCAACAGCCCCGCCAACAGCACCAGCCCCGCCAGCAGCCGCAGCCAAGCCCCCCGCGCCCCGCGCCACAAACCAAAGCCGAAAACCACCAAAATCAGCGCCACAAAGACGCCAATTACCCACATGGGAACGCTCGGATTGAAGATAACACCTGTTGCGCTGTCCATACCGCGCTCCCTACTGGCCAAGCCGTTGCAGCAGGGCAGGAATATGCACCTGATCGGATTTGTACGAGCCGGTATAGGCGTACATCACCAGATTAATCCCGAAGCGGATCGCCAACTCGCGTTGCCGCTCACCATTACGGCCTGACATCGGCAGCATCCGCCGTCCGCGATCATCCATCGCCCAAGCGCCCGCCCAGTCGTGACTGCCCACCATCACCGGAGAGACACCGTCATTCTTGAACGCACCTTCTTCGGCCACTTTCTCAATATCTTCCGGCGGAGCGGCCTCGACCCAGACATTGCCGCCATCCCAGCGGCCCGGAAATTCGTCGAGCAAAAAGAAACTGCGCCGCAGCACATGGCCTTCCGGCACAGGGGACAGGGGCGGCAAATCCAGCCCGGCCGTCAGCCGCCGCATTGCGCGCAGGCCCGGCGTATCGCCACTGCCCAGCGCCAGATTGCGGTCGCGGGTATCGAGTATCAGCATCCCGCCCCGGCGCATATATTCGTTCAGCCGCGCCACCGCCTCATCGCTGGGGCGGGCTTGCTTGTCGGAAATGGCCCAGTAGATCAGCGGAAAAACCGCCAGCTCATCCGCCTCAAGGTTCACACCCTTCGGATCACCCGGCTCTACCGAGGTCCGCTCGATCAACGCGCGGGTCAGGCCGAACAGGCCCGCCTCCGCGATCTTGTCAGACTTTCCGTCACCGGTGATGACATAGCCCAGCGACCCGTCCAGCGCCGCGCGAACCGCCCGCTTCTCGGCCTCGTCCGCCCGCGCATGGTCCGCCGCACCAAAGGCCAGCGTCGCAACCAGCGTTGCCGCCACCGCCCCGCGCAGCTTTCCGGCCAGCGCCAGCGCCGCCAGCGCGTCAATCATCAGCAGGCCAAGGGCCAGCGCGAGGAACCAAGATTTCAATTCCGTCTCCTTACGCGCGCCAAGCGTCTCGATTATCGCGGTTGCGGGCGGTGGCGGTGCGGCGGTCAGGACCGCATCCGCAGGCAGCAGATTATGCGCCCGCAAAGCCCCCGCCTCGGCCCCGCCAACCGCCTGATACAGACCGGGCGGCGCGGTTTCGGACGCCGCTTTACCCAGCAACGCCCCTTCAATCGTCTTCGCAGCCTCAGGGGCGTCACGCAGCACACCATCCGCCCCGATCAAGGACAGCGGCGACCAGAATCCGGTCACTTCAACACCCGCTTGCGCATCGCCGCCGACCCCGAATTTCACGACGCGGTCCAGCAGCTCAAGAAACAACCCCGACAGCGGCAGCGTCGACCATCGCGGGTCCGCGCCCGTATGGAACAGCACAATCCGCCCGTCGCCGCGCGTATCCGATGTCACCAGCGGCGCACCATCGGTCAGCGAGGCCCATGTGCGGGTCGGCAGATCAATATCCGGCTCGGCCAGCACCTGCTTGTTAATCCGCGCATCTTCCGGCGCTTTCAGTCCCGCAAACGGGCTGTCCGGCGAGAATGACGCGATCTTCTGCGGCTCCCCCCAAGACATCGCCCCGCCCAGATCACGGCCGCCGGGACGCAAACGCACGGGCAGCAGCGGATCATCCACCGCGCCGAAGCTGTTGCGTTGCTCATCGGCGGTCGCGGCCAGCGTCGGCCCGGCAAAGCGGATTAAAACCCCGCCTTCCTCAACCCATGCCAGTAAATCGGCAGCCTCTTGCTCAGGGAACGCGCCCACATCGACAAGGATAATCACATCCGCATTCGCGCCCAGCAGATCGTCAATCGCCCCCTCGCGCAACTCCGTCGAGGTTTCCAGCGCATTGCGAATATAATGCGCCCCGGACAACAGCCGCTGCCCGCCCTCAGGCCGCTCGCCGGACACAAGGCCCACACGCTTGCGCCGCCAGCGGTCATCCAACATCGAGACAGCCCCCGCATGGTTCTGCCCCTCGATCCCCAGCACCGCGATCCGGTTGCGCAGCTCAAGCGGCGCATCGAAAACCGCATCCGCACTCATCGCCCCGGCCTCAAACGCGGCGGGGGCCACGGCGAGCGCACGGCGCGTCCCGTCATCCTCGGCGCTGTAACCAATCACCTGCGCGGTGGCCTCTGCCCCTGCGGAGGCCCGCAAAACCTGCGCCCCAAGCCCGCCACCTTCGGGCGGTTTCGGCAACACAGCCCGCACCGTCACTTCCGGACCCACCATCCGCAACTCACCCACTTCGGCCAGTTTCGCAGCCAGCGGCCCGAATTGCTCCTCACCATCCAGACCGTCATGCAGCCATACCGTCTGCGTCGCATCCCCCGCATCCGCTTCAAGTCGTGCAAACAGGTCAAAACGGTTCGGCGGCCATGCGGCGGGTTCCAGCGCCTCAATCCGCGCGCGCGCATCAGCGGCGGTCAGTATTTCCGCCTCCCGCGCAACTTCCTGCTCACGGGCGAGAATTTCAAGCTGCACGGTAATTCCGGCCCGCTCGGCACGGCCAAGAACATCATTCGCGGCGGCAATCCGCGCGTCCCAATCCGGCGCAGACGCCCAGCCGCCATCCATCACCAGCCGCAAAGGCCCGTCTCCGCGCAGGCTCTCACGCGGGTTCAGCAACGGCTGCGCAAACGCCAAAATCGCCA
>CALDZQ010000058.1 GCA_937944035.1 uncultured Neomegalonema sp.
CAGATCGATGCATCAACCATGGCGCTGCTCAACTCTTCCAGCAAACCAGTATCCCATTTGTCGTTCTGCATCAGCTTGACCGCTTTTTCACAACCAACGCGGCACGGCGTACATTGCCCACAGCTTTCATCCTCAAAGAACTTCAGCATATTTAGCGCCGCAGCACGTGCAGAATCTTGATCAGATAAAACCACAACCGCAGCAGAACCAATGAACGATCCATGTGGTTGCAGCGTATCAAAATCAAGCGGGATATCGTTCATCGACGCGGGCAACAAACCCGATGACGGGCCGCCCGGCTGATAGGCTTTGAATGCGTGGCCGTCTGCCATACCACCCGCTGCCGCGATAATGTCCGTGATCGTTGAGCCGGCTGGCAGCAAATACATGCCCGGCGCGGCCACACGGCCCGACACCGAATAGCTGCGCACACCTTTGCGGCCATTTAATTCAGTACCTGACATCACTTCTGGACCTTCGCGGCAAATGCGCGTGACCCAGTGCAATGTCTCAACATTATGCACCAAAGTTGGTTTACCAAAGACACCGACCTGCGCCACGAATGGCGGACGGTGGCGTGGCATTCCGCGTTTACCTTCGATGCTTTCGATCATCGCGGATTCTTCACCGCAGATATACGCGCCCGCGCCCCGGCGCAGGTCGATATAGCCCGCCTCAACGATACCGGCTGCTTCCAGCGCGGCGATCTCGGTGGCGAGGATGTGCAGGATGGCGGGGTATTCGTCGCGCATGTAGATGAAGGCTTTGTCGGCATCGACGGCCCAAGCCGCGATCAGCATTCCCTCAAGGAACAGGTGCGGTTCGCGCTCAAGGAAGTAGCGGTCTTTGAACGTGCCGGGTTCGCCCTCATCGCCGTTAACGGCAAGATAGCGGGGGCCAGCCTCGGCGCGGACGAAGGACCATTTCTTGCCGGACGGGAACCCCGCCCCGCCCATACCGCGCAAGCCGCTGGCGAGGACTTCGTCCTGGATTTGATCCGGAGTTTTAGAGCCGCCGCGCAAGGCTTTCAGCGTCTCGTATCCACCGCCTGATAAATAGGCGTCAAAGGCTTGGTAATCGGGGATGGTTGCATGGGTGTGGCCACCCGCGATGGCTTCCGTGACCTTTTCAGGGGTCGCGTGGTCGATATGGGCGTGGCCGATTTCGAGCACGGGAGCGGTGTCGCAGCGACCCATACAAGGGGCACGCAGCACGCGGACTTGCGCGGCGTCGAGGCCGTCTTCGAGGGCCGCTTTCAACGCTTGCGCGCCCGCCAGTTCACAAGCCAGCGAATCGCATACACGAATGGTGAGCGCGGGCGGCGGGGTCTCACCCTCTTTAACCACGTCAAAATGGGCGTAGAAGGTGGCAACCTCGTAAACCTCGGTCTGGGCCAGCTTCATCATATCCGCCAAAGCGGCCATGTGGGCGGCGGAAAGATGCCCCTGCGCGTCTTGAATCTTGTGCAAATACTCGATCAACAGGTCGCGTTGCAGCGGTGCATCGCCGACCAGCGCGCGAACTTCGGCCAGTGCGCCAGCCTCTATTTGACGCCCCTTAGGGGTCTTGCGGCCTTTGCCGCGTCCCTGTTTCCAAACGCCAGCGGTATCATCGAGCGGAGCCATGCGAACCTCGTGTCACTATTTGTGAACACACAAGTCCCACCTGCGATATTCTTGCAAATCGGAAAAACGGATGGCGGGTTTTGCTCAGGTTATCGTGAGAATATCGAAACATACTTCGCAAGAGTGTTTCAATATGGTACTACCTTCCAAGGGGCGTAAATGACAGAGATACAACATGCGTATTCAGGCAAACGCTGCACAAACCAAACCCCCGGCCGAGGCATCGCGCTTTGATCGCGTGATGACCGGCGAAGCGAACGGGAAAAAAGGCGCGCAATCGGCTCAGACCGCTGTGCAGAGCCAAAAAGCCAAGAAATCCGTGTCCAAAGATGCGCGCGCCGCGTTCAGTGAAGCGGCGGGCCAAAGCTTTGGCAAGAAAAGCGCCGACGGGAAATCCGCCGGGGGCAAGGGTGCGGACGCCAAAGCTTTTGCGGGTGAGGGCGGGTTTACTAAATCCGCCGCGTTTGCAAAGGGCGCGGCGGCGCTTAAATCCGCCGGGGCGCAGATTCAATCTCAGGTTCAAACGCAGCTGCAATCGTTGAAAAGCGCGCTGACCGCCGCAACGGGCATGGGCCAGTCTGAGGCGGCGGGCAAAGCGGACAGCGCGAAATCAACTCAAGCCGGACCAGAGGGTGCAGGCGCCAGAACAGCGGGCACGGCGGGAACACCGCCGTCAGCGGCAAATACCGCTACAGCAGCGCGCACGGGCGCTGAGACGACGACAATGGCCGATACCGGAGGACGGGCGACCGTTGCGAATGCCGAGGCAAACGCTAATCCCGCCCTCCGCTCAACACCTGCCGAAACGGGACAGCAGGCGGATATGCGTACACATTCGGAGTTTATCGAGGCACAAGCGGACCCGAACGGCTTGCTCGCGGCGAACCCGCACGGGATGATGGTGCATGGCGGCGGTCAGAACCAGGCTGTGCCGCTGGTGATTTACCGGCTGGGCGAGAACGCGGTCGGGGCCGATGCGGTCATCGTCAACGCGGACGGGACAGGGATGATTATGGGCGAAGGCATCGAGATCGCGCTGAATGGCGGTGATTTCGACGCGCAAGGCAACTGGATCGCGGCGGAAGGACACGGGGTTGTCGGCGGCCAAGCGGTAGACCTGACCCCCAACGACGACGGCGACGTGTTCATCGCCATCGGCGACGGCACATCCACCGTCCACGTCAACGCCCGCATGAGCGACGGCGCTGAACTGAGCGCGGATGTTGTGGCGGTGGAGCAGGTTTAGGGGTAGTCAAAGTTCAATGATTGATGCTTACTTGGCAAAATCCCAAAACCACATCTATTCACTTTTGCAAAAAACTGTAGGCATTGAGCAGAATCCTACAAAATCTGGCTCAAAAACTCCCGCGTGCGGGGGTCGCTGGCGCGCTCGAAAAACGTGGCGGGGGGGCCGTGTTCTACGATGACG
>CALDZQ010000059.1 GCA_937944035.1 uncultured Neomegalonema sp.
ACCGAGATGGCAGCGAAATGGTCGAAAACCGCATCTTCACCCAACGCGTTGACGAGCCATGTCCGGGCCGTCGCAGCATTGATCGCGGTTTCGACGGTTCCGAAACTCTTGGAAACCACCAGAACCAGCGTGCGGGAAAGATCAAGATGCTTGAACACATCGCCCACAGACGCGCCATCGGCATTCGACACGAAATGCACACGCGGCCCGTCGCAATAGGGTTCGAGCGCCCGCACCACCGTCTCCGGTCCCAAATCCGAGCCGCCGATACCGATGTTGACCACATCCGTGAACGTGCCGCCGACGCCCTTGATCGCGCCGCTGCGCACGCCTTCGGCGAACTCAAACATTCGCGCACGGCCCGCACGGACCATCGGCATGATGTCTTCGCCTTCCAGTACAAGCCGGGCGTCATCATCCGCGCGTAAGGCGGTGTGCAGCACGGCGCGCTTTTCGGTGATATTGACCTTACAGCCCCGGAACATCGCGTCTCGCAGCGCAACAACACCGCGCAACTCGGCGAGATAGAGCAAATCATCCCGCACGGCGTCATCAATCAGCGTCTTCGAGTAGTCGAGCAGAATACCCGCGCCCGAAGCGGAGTAATTGCTGAACCGCCCATTGCCGCTGAAAAGCGAGTCAATGCGCGCATTCTCAAGTCGCTTCGCGTGTTTGCGCAGTTCGTTCAAAGCGGAAATCATCCTGCCCAACCTTTTTCGCGTTGCTCAACCATATACGCGACAACTTTAAGGCATTGGGGTAAATTCAAAGTGAGGGAACTGTGTTAATACAATACAAACGGGCTGATTGTCCTCCGACAGGTTGTTCAAACTTGGTTTATGCTCCGCACACAGCGGGCGTTAGCGCGCTTTTTCTTCAGATATATCCTGAAAACCATAGCTGCCAAAGCCGCGCATCGTGTCGGCGATTTCATCATCATTCAGCAAAACCGGACCGCCGATCAACAACGATTGGTAATATTGACGCGCGAGTGTTTCCAACTCCACAGCCAGCCACATCGCTTTTTCCAGCGTTGCGCCAACTGTCAGCATTCCGTGATTGGCCAGCAGACAGGCATTGCGCCCCTCCAACGCCACCAGCGCCGCATTGGACAGCTCCACCGTCCCGTAAGTCGCATAGGCGGAGCAGCGCACGGAATTTCCGCCAAAGGCCGCGACCATGTAATGCGCCGCCGGGATCTCTTTACGCGCCATCGCCAGCGTCGTGCAAAAAAGCGCGTGGGTATGTACCACTGCCCCCGCCTCCGGACGCGCGCGCAAAATATCTAGGTGAAAGCGCCATTCGGTCGATGGTTTCAACGGCCCGTCCCAAGCCCCGTCTTCCGCATCAAGCGACAGTGAAGCCAGCATCTCAGGCTGCAACGCATCATAAGAGATCGCGGACGGTGTGATGAGCATCCTGTCCCCGTAGCGGGCGGAGATATTGCCGGATGTGCCCTGATTGAGACCGGTTTCATTCATCCACAGGCAGTGGCGGATAATACCCTCCCGCAGAATCCGTTCATCGCTTTTCATACGTCCTCCGAAACATACACTAGAGCGATTTCGAGCAAGGATAACATCGGCGCAGGCGCAGTCAGATGGGGCAAGTTCAATCGCGTGTGCCTATTCCAGCACCCGCGCCTCATCTTGCAGCATGATCGGCACACCGTCTCGGATCGGGTAGGCAAGATTCGCGCGCTTGCTGACCAGTTCCTGCGCTTTGCGATCATAGGTCAGGGGGCCGTGAGAGACGGGGCAGATCAGCGCTTCGAGCAGTTTGGGATCAATATCGGTGCGGTGCGCGCCGTCTTGGCTGACAGCATCCGGCGTAGTCTGGTCGCTCATTGCATCCCCCCGCTGGCCTCTTCACCCGCGCTTCCGAACATCAGCAAGGTATTGAGTACTTTACGCCTGTCGCACAAATGCTCGGCCTCCAGCAGCATTTGCTTTTCCTGCGCCGAAAACGGGCAGATCATGCACAAGGCATTGACGATTGTCTCCTCATCGGCCTGACCGAACGCGTCCCAATCGGTTTCCAGCGACTTGGCGCGAAAATATTGCTCGACCAGCACCATAAACTCTTCACGGTCAAAGCTCTCGCTCTCACCATTCGGCGCTTTGGTATCGAGCATATAATCGGACCAATCGACCTTTGCCTGACGGTAGGCTGAAAAGCCCTCGATTTCCTCGACCATTTTAAAGCGTGAAACGCCGGTGAGGCCGATCATGTAACGGCCGTCATCGGTTTCGGACAGGGTCGTGATCCGTCCGGCACAGCCGACGGAGAACAGACCCTTATCACCGCGTTTGCCGCTCTCACTGGTCGGCTGGATCATCCCGATAAGGCGCGTTTCGGTCTTCAGCGCGTCATCCACCATCACCAGGTAACGCGGCTCGAATATGTTCAGCGGCAGCCGCCCTCTCGGCAGAAGCAAGGCTCCCGGCAGCGGAAAAATCGGAATCATCGACGGCGCGTCGTTGGGCGAAAAACGTTGAACCATGCCGCTCACGCAAACAATATCGATGAAAGGCGGCGGCGGCCCTTCAAAGTGACAGGATCGGCGGCGCCAAGCGCATCGAACACCTCAAACAACTGTTCGCGCGCGGCATCCTCGTTCCATTCCCTGTCACGACGGACGATTTCAAGAAGATGGTCTATCGCCTCCTCCGTCGGTCCCAGTGCCAGCGCCAGATCATAGCGCGCCTGATGATCGTCGGGTTTGGCCTCAACGGCAGCTTTCAGCGCGGCGTTGTCGTCGGGAGATCCGGCCTTTTCAGCGAGTTTAATCATCGAGCGGACCTGAGTGACCATCGGGTCGTCGGCCTTGTCATCCGGCGCGTAGCCCAGCGTTTCGGTCGCGCGTTCCAAATCGCCCGTGGCAACGTAGCATTTGGCCAATCCGGTAATCGCGCGCAAATTTTCGGGGGCCGCGCCCAGCACTTGAGCATAGATTTGCGCGGCATCGGCGCTTGCGCCCTCTTCCAGCGCGGCCTCGGCGGCAGTGAGGGCATCGTCGATCTGCGCCTCCATGCCTGATGGTCCGGCGGCGGAGGCGATTTTATTGACGAAAGCCTCAATCTGGCTGGCGGATTGGACGCCCATAAAACCGTCGACGGGCTGGCCGCCGGCAAAACCGAAGACGGCGGGGATCGATTGCACTTGCATCTGCCCGGCAATTTGAGGGTTTTCATCGATATTAATGCGGACCATCTTGACCTTGCCTCCCGCTTTGGCGACAGCGGCCTCAAGTTGCGGGCCTAGGGTCCGGCAAGGGCCGCACCACGGGGCGGTGAACTGCACAACCACCGGTGTTGTTTGCGATGCTTCGATAACATCGGCCATAAAGCCCGCATCCGTCCCGTCTTTAACCAGACTGTCAGGCGCAGCCGCACCACCACCGAGTTCCAGCATAAAAGTCACTCCACAATCAGTTTTGTCTGCGCCCGCTATTCCGCGAGCGCGTCGAAATCAATTTCAATGATCTGATGACCGCAAGCGGCAACGAATTTCATCAGGTCTGAAGAAGAGATAGCAGTCGTTGCCGCATTGTGTAGGGGGTGGCAGTTAATTAGATCATGGGCCAGCAAGCTCTTGTCTATCGCAAACGTGACTCTGCGCGGCTCATCGCGGTCGTTGATGAGCGCAAAAGTCGTGACTGCCCCCGGTATGATGCCCAAAACCTCCAGCAGCAGTTCAGGCTTGCCAAAGCTGACACGGGCCGACCCGATTTCTTTTTCCAGCGCCTTGAGATTGACGCGGCGGCTCTCGTCGCAGGTGACGAGAAACAGGCGTCCCTTTTTGTCTTTCAGGAACAGGTTTTTCGTGTGCCCGCCGGGCAGATCACCGCGCAGGGTTTGACTGTCTTCCACCGTAAACAGCGGCGGATGGGTCGCAGTGTTCGTTTTGATACCCAGCTCATCGAGAAACGCGAACAGGTCTTCAGGACTGGCCGGATCACTCATAAACCGCCTCCAATGCGTGGATGGCATTGGCCTTGACCAGCAGGCGGCGGGCGGCGTCGGCGTGAAGGTTTTCGACGATTTTACCGTCAAGCACCGCAACCCCCTCACCCTTTGCCGCCGCCTCTTCAAAGGCCCGTATCTGGGCCTTTGCGGTTTCAACCGCCTCAGGGTCAGGTCCAAAAGCGGCATTCGATATTGCCAGTTGAGCGGGGTGGATCAGGGTTTTGCCGTCAAAACCCATTGCGCGGCTTTGGGCGCAACGATCGCGGAAGCCGTCTTCGTCTTTGAACGCGTTATAAACCCCGTCGACAATCGCCATGCCATAGGACCGCGCGGCCAGCAGGCACAGGCTGAGCGAGGTCATCAGCGGGGCGCGGTCTGCGGTTTGCAGCGCGCCCAGATCCACGGCCAGATCGTTCGTGCCCATCACAAAGCAGGTCAGCCGCGAGGTTGAGGTCGCAATCGCTTCGGCATGAAGGACGCCGCGCGGGGTTTCCATCATCGCCCAGATAAAGGTGTGTGAGGGTGCGCCGTAATCCTGCATCAGGCATTCGACCTCCTCGACCATCGCGACGGATTGCGTTTTCGGGATCAGGATCGCATCCGGCCCCGCTTCGGAGGCGGCGCGCAGATCATCCATCCCCCAATCGGTATCGAGGCCGTTGATGCGGATGACGACTTCGCGCTTGCCGTAGGCGCGGGATTTCACCGCATCGCACACAAGCTGACGCGCTTGGGCTTTGGCATCCGGGGCGACGGCGTCCTCAAGATCGAGGATCAGAACATCCGCCGCCAATGTTTTCGCCTTCTCAAGCGCGCGCTGGTTCGAGCCGGGCATATAAAGGACAGACCGCCGGGGCCGGTTGAGGTCAAACATGCGCATCCCCTCATGTTGCAATGCGATAAAACTGCGGGTTTGTTACACAATTTAGGGGACGGTTGGAAGCATGTGTTTTCGCGGCGCACCGCGATGGGGACGCGGCTGCATGAACAGCGGCCACACGAAAACCCCCGCTCCCGCGCAACACGGCAGGGGTTACACAGCGCAACGCTGAAAGAAATTCACGGCGGGGCCAGCGTCAGCAGCGCCAAAGCGTGGCATTCCGCCAGCACGTGATCCACCGGATGCCGCCGCCGCGCGCGAAAGCCCGGTGGCCTGCCCGGACGCATCGGATTGACCGCGCGCTGTTGCACGGGTTCGGCTTTTGCACTGCGCGAGGCCCGCAATCGCGCCAGCCGCCGCGCCTGAGCCGGAATATCATCCAAGGCCCGTTGCAGCGTCAACAGCCGCCGCGCCAACCGCCCCGCATCGATCGGATCATCATCCGTCACCGGATTTTTCACCGGACGGACCGGATCATCCCCGTCAAAGAACCAGATACCCGCTCGTCCGCCCGCATAGCGCTTGGCGGGAACGAGCGGTTTGCGGGGATCAAACAGCCGGAAAGCGGGCAGTTTCGTCCCCGCCCCGCGCGGAATGGCTACGTCAGGAGCCGCCCGCTTGGGGCGCGCCGCAACCGTAATCTCCCGCGCCTCAACAACGATCAACCGCCGCAAAGCCGCCTCCGCAGGGCGCAAAACCGCCCATGCGGCACGATAGATATGGCGGGGCAAGGTCGAGACCAGCGCACCGGACGCAACGCCAACCGTCACGAACAGCGCGGTCAAAGCCCGCACCAGATCATCCCGATTCCGTTTCATCGCCAAAGCCCAGTCCATGTCGCCCTACAATCCGTTAACATTGCAGTGACAGTACCAAACTTAATAGGAACATTCAAGCAAAAAGCTTTGCGAAGCAAAGCGAACGGTATCAAAACAATCACCGCCCTCACGCGGCAGGTGCATTGCGCAAAGCGCAATCACCGAGAGCCTGCACCTCTCTCAACCAAAACCAATATCGCAAACAATAACCAGGCGACCGACCGAGGGTGGGAGTGATCCGCCTTCGGAGGAACGCGCCCGCTGCAAGCGATTTCCTTGGAAATCGCGCCAGACTAAAATGCGGGGAGGTCGGTCGCGTGTCGCCGCTTACGCGGCTCCGCAGAAGCGCTTCGAGTTCATTTTATATCTGAAAACGGTAGTTGAAATTTTTGCGTTGAATAAAAAGCGTAAGGCTTCTCACAAATCGCTTAAAAGCCCCCCTCAAGCCGAACTCAAAAACCGAACCTCCGCATCCCGCCCCATCAGATACAGCAAAACCCGCAGCGCCCCGCCGCGTTCGCTGACCAGCCCGCCGTCCCGCGCCAGTATCAGCCGCGCGTCATCGCGGGCGACTTCGAGCAGGTCGCCATGCACTTCCAGATTGGCGATCTTCATCTTCGGCAGCCCCGCCTGTTTCACCCCCAGCAGGTCCCCCGCCCCGCGCTGGCGCAAGTCCTCCTCGGCGATGCGGAACCCGTCCTCCGTCTCGCGCAGCACGCCCAGCCTGTCCCGCGCGGCCTCGCCCAGCGGCCCCTGATACAGCAGGACGCAGCTCGATTTTTCGCCCCCGCGCCCGACCCGTCCGCGCAGCTGGTGCAGCTGTGCCAGTCCGAACCGCTCGGCATGTTCGATCACCATGATCGTGGCTTCGGGCACATCGACTCCGACCTCCACCACCGTCGTCGCGACCAGCACTTGCGCCGCGCCCGTGCGGAACGCCTCCATCGCCGCGTCTTTCTCGTCCGCCTTCAGCCGCCCGTGCGCCATCACCACCGCGTCCTCGCCGAACGAATGGCGCAGCACCCGCGCGCGGTCCTCTGCGGCGGCCACATCCAGCGCGTCGCTTTCCTCGACCAGCGGGCAAATCCAATAGGCCCGCGCGCCCCCCGCAATCGCGCGTTTCAGGCTTTCGACCACATCGTCATAGCGCGACAGCGACACCATCCGCGTCTCAATCGGCTTGCGGCCCGGCGGCTTCTCGTCCAGCACCGACACGTCCATATCGCCATAACTGGCCAGCGCCAGCGTGCGCGGGATCGGCGTGGCGCTCATCACCAGAATATCCGCGCCCTGCCCCTTTTCGGCCAGCTCGTTCCGCTGCTCAACGCCGAAACGGTGCTGCTCGTCCACCACAGCCATGCGCAAATCCGCAAAAGTGACGCTCGACTGGAACAAGGCATGGGTCCCGACGACAATGTCGATCTCCCCCGATTCCAACCCCGCCAGCGTCTCCCGCTTTACCGCCGCCTTGTCCTTCCCCGTCAGCAGCGCCAGCCGCACCCCGGCGGCCTCGCATAACGGCGTCAGCCCCTTGAGGTGCTGCCGCGCCAGTATCTCCGTCGGGGCCATCAGCGCGGCTTGCCCGCCCGCCTCCACCGCGATCAACATCGCCATGAACGCCACCAGAGTCTTGCCCGCACCCACATCCCCTTGCAGCAGGCGCAGCATCCGCTCAGGGTTGCCCATATCCGCCGCAATCGCCGCAATAGCGCGGTTTTGCGCCCCCGTCAGCGTGAACGGCAACTGCCCCAGCACCCGCTCGCGCAGATGCCCGCTGCCCTTGGTGACGCGCCCCTTGGCCCGCCGCCGCTTGGCCCGGATCAACGCCAGCGCCAGCTGATGCGACAACAGCTCGTCATAGGCCAGCCGCCGCCGCACCGGATGGTTCGGCTCCAGATCAAGCCCCGTCTGCGGATCATGCATCGCCCGCACAGCTTCGGCCCAGCCCGGCCATTCCTGCTTGGCCAGCCACGCCGGATCTTGCCATTCGGGCAGATCGGGAACCGCCGCCACCGCCGCCGCAACCGCCTTGGCAATCGCTTTCTGGCCCAGCCCGGCGGTCATCGGATAGATCGGCTCGAACCCGTCGGGGGGCGCGTCTTTGGCGGGATCGAGGATCACATCGGGATGCGGCATCTGCGCAATGCCGTCATAATGCTCGATCTTCCCGCACA
This sequence comes from uncultured Neomegalonema sp., assembly GCA_937944035.1. Lineage (GTDB taxonomy): Bacteria > Pseudomonadota > Alphaproteobacteria > Rhodobacterales > Rhodobacteraceae > JAHDDY01. The sequence continues at coordinate 7,841 of CALDZQ010000059.1, forward strand.
CATAGCGCTCGGCCCCCACGGGCAGCATTTTCGTCAGGTATTCCGGGGCGGGCCGGAAGAACACCAACACAAAGTCCAGCACCCCGTCACTCACCACCACCCGATAGGGTGCGTTGCGGCGGCCGGGCGAGGAATGCGAGAGAACCGTGACCTTCACACACAGCGTCACCCCCTCCGCCACCCCCTGCACAGTCTCGCGCAGGGTCCGGTCGACAAGACCGGAGGGCGGCAAAAACACCGCATCCACCACCCGCCGGACGCCCAGCTTCTCGTATAGAGGCACAGTTTTAGGCCCAACCCCCGGCAGGGTCTTGGCTTCAGCGAACAAAGGGAACAATATCTCAGGGCGCATGGTCGTGCAGCATATCCGTCATCGGGCTGCGAGTGCAGCGAAAATGCGTGGGGAGGAGGGGAAATGTTATGGTGGATGTTGTGTCTACAAATTGTCAGAGCATTGTAGGTGTTATTTTAGATATTTATGTCGAAACTGCCAATTCGCAGTTAACTTGAATTGATAGGTTCGACATGACAGAGCGCGATAAACCGAGGTACGTAAAAATGCGTTGAATGACGACACGGGCGACTGAAAATCCGCAACAGCGCCAAACACCGTCCCCGTCCCCCCCGACTCCAACACCTTGAAATCCCGCCCCACATCAACCACTTACACTCCATCTGATCCCTAACGCGAGGCTTCGCCATGTATTTTGATATGACCTATATGCTTCTGGTTGTGCTTCCGGGCATGGTCTTGTCCGGTGGGGCGTCTATGTTGGTGAAGAACACCTTCAAGAAATACGAGACCGTCGGCACACAAAGCAACCTGACCGGGGCCGAGGCGGCAAAGCTTATGTTGGAGCGCTCAGGCGTCACAAATTGCCGGATCGAGCCGATTGCGGGCCGCATGAGCGATCATTACGACCCCCGCGACCGCACTCTGCGCCTGTCAGAGCCGGTGTATAACGCCCGCTCGATCTCGGCGATTGGGGTTGCGTGTCACGAGGCGGGTCATGCCCTGCAACACGCGCAGGGCTACAAATGGCTGCAAATGCGCTCGGCGATGGTTCCGGTGACGAATATCGCCAGCAAGATGTCGATGCCAATCCTTATGGTCGGCATGATGCTGCTGTCACTGGCTCCGATTGTCGGTCAGTGGATCGTTCTGGTCGGCGTGGCGCTGTTCGCTGCGGCGGTCGTGTTCTCGGTCATCACCCTCCCCGTCGAGTGGGATGCCAGCGCGCGGGCAAAGACCGCGATGGTTCATGCCGGGATCGTCAATCAGCAGGAGGCGCGCGGCGCGGGCAAAGTCCTGAACGCGGCGTTCCTGACCTATCTCGCTTCCGCCATCGCCTCGATCATGACGCTGATCTACTACCTGCACCGCTCCGGTCTGCTGCGTCAGCTTCTGAGCCGCCGGTAATCAGCACTCTGGGTTGAGATCAATCTCCAGCGGCCGCACGCGCAGGGTTTTGCCCGTTGTCGAGGTAATCCTGCGCGCTTCGCCGATGGCGTAAGTGTAGCACCGCGTCACATCAGCGGGCAGCGCCATCGCCACCAGCCGCTCCATCCGGCGGCCCATTTCCGGCCCCGAAATCGTCTGCTCGGCCCCCACAAACTCCGCCGACAGCCGCTCAAACGCGTTATTCGACGCGGCGGGCGAGTCCAGCACATGCGATGGAACCAGCATCGTCATCACCGACGCAACCGGCCTGCCATCGTTCAAAGGCCGCTCAACCACCCGCGTCGCACCGGGCAGCGCTTCGGGGAACAGCGCATTCACTTGCATCACAAATTCGGGCAACACCAGCGGCGCGTCAGCCTGTGTCGCAGGCGACCAGATCATATCGCGCGCCGCATACGCCCCACCGACCAGCGCCAGCGCGACAACCGCGCACAGCGCCATAGCGGGGGCGGCGGATCTGTTCCGTCTTTTCCACCGCGTCTCACGCGACATCGCCGCCTGTGCGCGAGGGTCAGAAATCACACGGGCACGGCGCAGCCCTTTGGATTTGCCGAGGATCAACTCAGGGATCGATCCCGGAAGTCGTTGAGCCAGTCCCATACCGTGTCATCCCTCATTCGCGGGCATCGGCACTATGCCTCTGCCATCTTCAACCATTCCTCCTCGGTCAATACTTTTACACCGAGTGCGTCCGCCTTTTTAAGCTTCGAGCCTGCGGCGGCTCCGGCGACCACAAAGTCTGTTTTCGCTGATACAGACCCAGCAACTTTCGCGCCAAGCGCTTCCGCACGCGCCTTCGCCTCCGCTCTGCTTGTGCGCTCCAGCGTCCCCGTGAACACAACCGTCTTGCCGGAGAACACCCCGTCCGTCGTCGGCGCTTCGGCATCTTCAACCGTCACCGCCGCCCGTATCCGCGCCAATCCCGCCAGCGTATGCGCCTCGCCGAAAAACGCGGCCAGCGTATCGACCAGCACTTGGCCGACCCCGTCGATCCCGATCAGATGCTCACGAACCGCTTCGTCCCCGGCCGCCAGCGCGACCATCGCCTCCTCGAAAGCGTCCCATTTCAGGTAACTGCCTGCCAGCATCTTCGCCGTCGTCCGCCCCACATGCCGGATGCCCAGCGCGTAGAGGAACCGCTCGAACGAGAGGGTGCGCCGTGCATCAATCGCCTCGAACAGCTTTTGCGCGGATTTCTCGCCCCACCCCTCCCGGTTCTTCAGCGCTTGCAGACCGCCGCCATACTTCGACTCCAGCGCATAGATGTCGGCGATCTCTTTGACCCAGCCATCGTGCCAAAACGCTTCGACCTGCTTTGCGCCCAACCCGTCAATATCGGCGGCATCGCGCGAGACGTAGTGTTTCAGCCCCTCCGTCGCCTGCGCAGGACAGATCAGCCCGCCAACACAGCGCCGCCGCGCCTCGCCCTCCTCCCGCACCGCATGAGAGCCGCATTGCGGGCACGCCGACGGAAACTCATAAACCGCCGCATCATCAGGCCGCTTCGCCAGATCAACCGCCACCACCTGCGGGATCACATCCCCCGCGCGCCGCACTTGCACCGTATCCCCGACACGCAGATCAACCCCGTCGCGGATCAGCCGGCCATCGCCGCCAATTCCGGCAATATAATCCTCGTTGTGCAGCGTGGCGTTCGAGACAACGACCCCCCCGACGGTCACGGGGCGCAGTTTTGCAACAGGCGTCAGCGAGCCGGTGCGCCCGACCTGTATCTCGATCCCCTCCAGCACCGTCGTCGCGATTTCGGCGGGAAACTTATGCGCAACCGCCCAGCGCGGCGCGCGCGAGACAAAGCCCAGCCGCTCCTGATAATCCAGCCGATCCACCTTGTAGACCACGCCGTCAATGTCATAGCCCAGATCAGCCCGCTGCGCCTCCAGCCCCTGATGATACGCCACCAGCGCAGCCGGACCCTCGCATCGCGCCATCTCTTTATTGATCGTCAGCCCCCACGCCCCGATTTGCGCGATCACATCATACTGCGTTTCCGCCGGAAGCGTCCCGACATCGCCCCAGCCATAGGCGAAAAACCGCAAAGGCCGCGATGCGGTGATCCCGGAATCGAGCTGCCGCAGCGACCCGGCGGCGGCATTGCGCGGATTGGCAAACACCTTGCTCCCCGCCTCCGCCGCCCGCGCGTTCAGTGCCGCAAAATCGGCGTGAGACATATACACCTCGCCCCGCACCTCGAACACGTCGGGAATCCCCTCGCCGCTCAACCGCTCGGGAATATCGGCAATGGTGCGCGCGTTGGCGGTGACATTCTCGCCCACCTGCCCGTCCCCGCGCGTGGCCGCCTCCACCAGCTTGCCACCCTCATAGCGCAGCGAAAGGGCCAGCCCGTCAATCTTCGGTTCAGCGGTATAGACCAGCGCATCTTCGGGTTTCAGGCTCAGGAACCGCCGGATACGCTCGTCAAAATCGCCCACATCCTCCGCATTAAACGCATTGCCCAGCGACAGCATCGGACGGCGGTGGGTGATTTTGGCAAACGCTTCCGAGACCGCAGACCCGACCGAGTTCGACGGGCTGTCCTCACGGATCAGATGCGGAAACTTCGCCTCAATCGCCGAATTTTCCTTCCGCAGCGCATCATACGCACCATCGCTGATCTCCGGCGCGTCATTGCCGTGATACAGCGCATCATGCCGCGCAATCTCCGCCGCCAGCATTGCAAGCCGTTCAGCGGCGGTTTCATCGGTCAGGGTGTCAATATCTTGCACGGGATACGGCCTCGGTCAGATGACGATGCTGCCAGTGATATACGCTCCCCCGTCACAGGGGCAATGCCGTCGTATCCTTGATATTCTCCATCACAAAGCTGGCCGAGACATCCGCGATAGCCACTTTCGCGATCAGCCGTTGATAGAATTTGTCATACGCGGGCACGCTGGCCACCTGAACACGCAGCACATAATCCAGCTCCCCGAAGCAACGCGCAGCGTGCTCACGCCTGCACACCCGCTTTGCCGGGCGCGAAATAATATCAGATGGTGCATCATTGAAACCTGCCCTGTAAGAATTGACAGCACAGCATCATCAGATCAATCACGGCCAGGGAAGCGCATGACCACAACAACCGTCCGTATAGACCGCCTCTCGCTGCCGCTGATGATCGGAATCCTTGATTTCGAGCGCCTCGCCCCGCAAACCGTCGAGATCAGCATCGAAATGACCGTGCGGATTGGCCCCAAACCGACAGAACAGGCGCAAGACTACGTCTCCTACGCCCCCATCGTCGAACACCTGATCGCCCTGTCAGAATCGCGGCGGCATATCGATCTGGTCGAGCAACTCGCAGACGAGATTTTCGACTTCCTCTTCACCGACCCCCGCATCGCAAATGCCACGGTCACGGTCATGAAACCGGAAATATTCGCTCAGGCCGCAGGCGTCGGCGTCGTTATCAGCCGCGACAACCCCGCCGCGTGACCCCCGAAGTCTCGATCATCATGCCCGCCTTCCGCGCGCATGACACCATCACCCACGCCGCCGCCTCCGCGCTCACAGATCAGGGCGTCGCGGTCGAGCTGGTGATCTGTTCGGATGACGGAACCGACTACCGCGCCCTTCTCCGCAATGCGGGCCTGCCGGTGGAAAACGTAATCCACTGCCACACTAACAGCACGCAATCCGGCCCCTCCACCGCCCGCAACACAGCGCTCAAAGCCGTAAAAGCGCCCGTGATCGCCGCTCTCGACGCCGATGACACCTACACCCCGCACCGCCTGCACCGCATCCTCAACGCCATGATGCGCGAGGGTGTCGGCGCCGGGACAGGCCCGACCATCGAGCAAACCCGCGACGGCGCCCGCCAACGCACCGCCACAACCTGCGGCCCACGATTGCCGATTGAAACAATTTGCGGATTGAGGATGCCTTTCAGTCCGGTGTTCCAGCACACCCTCGCCCCCGAAGGCTGGCCCCCGGTCAGTTTCGCCGAGGATATGGTCCTCAACGCCCATCTATGCGGCGAAGCGGGCGGCTACGCCTTCGCGGACGGGGCCGTGTATAATTATTACATCACGGATAATTCGCTGGTTCAGGGCGCAGGCTCCACAAGCCGCGCGATCAAAGGCTACCACGAAATCCTCACGTGGCTCCCTGAGAGCCACGTAAATAAAACAGCGCACAAAGCAATCAAACACGCCATCCGCAGCGATCTACACGAAGTACAATCAAAAAAAGAAGAAAAATTGAGAGATATATTCCGTCAATGAAATCTTTTTTAACCGACATTGCTTATAGTTTTATCATTACACAGCGTATTTTTACTAACAGAACAATCAAATCAACTCAAATGTTTTACGTGAACACTTGGTAAAAATTCACGCGGAACCCTGACTGTTTTGATAACACGAGGTATCGAAATGAAATCGTTCACCGCCTTCAAAAATCAACGCGATGGCAGTGTCGCCGTCCTGTTCGGGGCTACCCTGCTTCTGGTCGCCGGGGCTGTCGGTGGTGCAGTCGATTATTCGAACGCCACCAAAACACGCGAGGCATTACAGTCCGCCATTGACGCCAGCGTTCTCGCCGCCGCCAGACTGGGCGCAGGCAAACCAAAAATCGAATATACCAGAGCGGCCGAAGCTGTTTTTATGGCCTCGTCGGTATGCGCAAAAAACCCCTGCGTGGCACCCAAAATCACGGTCGAAGCGGACGGCAGCATAAGTGCCGATGCGGATCTTAATGTGAAAACGTTCATCCTCGATGTCGTTGGCGTTGATGAAGTTCCGATCTCGGTCACAGCAAAAGCAATGCCGCCCACCGAGTTCGGCGTCGATGTGATGATGGTCCTCGATTACTCAGGGTCAATGAACTGGAATAATAAATACATTTCTATGGCGAATGCCGCGAAAGATTTCATTGATCGCGCAGATGCGCGCAGCGGTGATAATATGCGCGTCGGAATCGTACCATTTTCGGAATACGTGCTGACCCCCCTTCGCGGCCAATACGCTTTTGACGTGACTGCCGGCGCCCCGCTGACTGGCGTCGACATCGTCGGCTGCACACTCAACCGCCAATTTCCGCATTCAGTATCCGTCGACACGCCAAGTCCATCCGATCAGGGCAGCTTATGGCCTGTTGTCAGCTATACAACAGGCGGAGCGTCAAACACATCCGGCTATAGCGACAGCGTCAATCCGGCCATCCAAACGCAAAGATACATCGTTAACAACGAGACGTATGGCGTTGAGTATTATGAAGTTGGTACTAGTACCGGATTTCCAATAATGCCCAGTCTCAGCTTCGGAACAAGATCAGATGGCACACCAGGATTGATTCTTGACGGAGCTAACAAGTTTGCCGTCAGGTTAGATCAAAGCACTTTGGGAAATGTGGATTGGGAGATAATCAACAGCCTTCCGTGGACGGACGTACCGACGACTTCGCTTAACGGATACGGCGACTCTTCGGGATGGGAAACCACTGCTGACGGCTCACTGCCCTCCGATTTCGACGCGCACCAACTGGCGGAGGCGCTGGCAGGCTCATGCGCCACATATGCGGATAGAAGCCTCTGGGCGCGCCCGCTTTCAACCGAGTTCCAAAAGCTCAAAGACGCGATCGACAAAATGAAACCGCTCAGCGCAACGAATATCGCCCTGGGCCTCGACTTCGGCTGGCACTACCTGTCTACGAACAAACCGTTCAGCGAAGGCTCCCCGAATGCCGGCACAAAACGCTCCCTTGTCCTGCTCTCTGACGGCACGCAAACCGTTGCTGCGCACGGCGAAAGCGGCGCGTTCAACATTGACTCCGCAAACCAGAACATCACCAAGACATGCACAGCCGCTAAGGCCACCGGAGTTGAAATCTACGCCATCGCTTTCGGTCTCAACGATCAGTGGACGCGTGATTTGCTGAAAAACTGTTCTACCGGCGAACCTTACTATTTCGAGCCGAAAGACGGTACGGAATTGGATAAGGTCTTCGATGACATCTTCGACTCCGTTGCCCCGTCGAAACCAAGGATCACCGGATAATTGTAGCGATTGTGAGCAAGGTGGAAACACCTTGCGACCCGGAAGTCGCGAAGAAAGAAGTTTAGAGTGTTATCAAGGGCAATGGGTTCATTGCCCGACTCGGAAAATGCGCCAAAACAAGAAGTTAGACTATCCGGAATGACATTATGTCGTTCAGGATGGTCTAACGCAAGAAATCGTGCCCCGGATCACCGTCCGGGGCATTTTTCATCCAAAACCATCCTATTCGCCGCTCACGGTTCCGGCGGCGGGGCCAGCACATACAGCGCCAGTGCGTGACAGTTGGCCAGCACCTCGTCGACCGCGTGAAACTGCCGCTTCCGATGCCCCGGCGGACGACCGGGCCGCAGCACCCGCGTTCTCGGCGAGCGCAATATCCCCGCATCCCGCCTTGCCCGCCATCGGGCCAGACGCCGCGCCTGTTCCGGCAAAGTCTCCAGCGCAGACCGCGCCGCCAGCAAACGCCGGCACAGCCGCCCCGCATCCACCGGATCGTCCGGCAATACCAGTTTCGGCGTTTCGCGCACCGGATCGAACCCGTCAAAAAAGCTGATACGCGGGCCATAGCCCTTCGCCACGGGCGGTTTTTCAAAGCCAACCCGTTGTAAAGGCTCAACAATCGTAAAGCGCGGCACAGCCGCCCCCGCCCCGCGCGGGATCACCCCCGCAACCGGAGCCACCCGCCGCACAGGCGCGGCAACGCGCAGCTCCCGCGCCTCGACAACACTCAACCGCCGCAGCGCCGATTCGGCAGGCCGCAAACTCCGCAGCGCCCAAGAGTGCAAATGCCTCGGCACACAGCCCACAGAACGATCACCGGAAAGCCCCAAAGAATCGAACAACAGCTCCAGAACGCGCAGCAATGCCGCCAAATTGCGCTCCCGTGCCAGTGTCCAATCCATATCGCCCGTCATCCTTGTGTT
>CALDZQ010000060.1 GCA_937944035.1 uncultured Neomegalonema sp.
CACCGCATGGACTGGACACTCGCCATAGACCGTCACCGCGACGCATTGCTGCGGATGGTTGCCGCACTGCTCGTTATGGCGGGTGGCGGGCAGGTTATGCCGAGGCATGTGCGGACGGGGATTTGGCGGGTTTTGCGGCCCGCGGAATCGGCGTTCCGGCGGTTGGTGGTTGTGGTGAAGCTGGTTCTCAAGATTGAGGCGGGGGTGCGTGTATCGCGCGGCGGGCCTGTGAGTGCGGGCGGTTTCTCCCGTGGAGCGGGGGCGTCTGTGCCAGCTTTTGCGCTGTTCGATGCGCGGAAATCTTTCAAACCGCGTTCGGCTTGGCGGGGCAGGAAACCGGAGCCGAATATCCGGTTTTTCGACGATGTGGAGGTTTTTGAGCCTGTCGTCGTTATCTCGCCGGATGATGAGGTCAGTGCCGCGCAGTTGATGCGGCGGTTGCAGGCTTTGCAGGTCGCGCTTGGTGATGTGCCGAAACAGGCGCGGAGGCTGGCGCGGTGGGAGGCCAAGCGCGAAGCTTTGCGGGCCGAGACTGGCAAATATATCGCCCCGATCAGGCCGGGAAAGCCGCCCGGTCACAGGGATCGGGGAAGGCATCCGGTGGATTTTGTGCTGAAAGATTGTCATGCGTTGGCGCTTTATGCGTTGCATGATCCGCCGGATACCGAGTCGGGCGATTGATTTCGTCATAACCGCCGGACAGGCTCCGGCGGCCCTGTTGCCGTGCTTACACCGCTTCCCCTGTTGACACGGCCCGCCAAGTCTGCATTTTTGGTGTCATGTTCACGATGACGCACCAGAATAGCCTTCTTCTACTTATCCGCCTCTGAGCGCGCCATTCGTGGTGCGGCGCTCAGGGGAGCAGATGCGCACCAAACACACCTTTTGATATTCCAGATTTACAGGCGATGAGATGACTTCTCAGGCAGAAAACACGAATCCGAACCCGCAAAACCGTGTTGTGATTTTTGACACGACCCTGCGCGATGGTGAGCAATCCCCCGGCGCGACAATGACGCTGGACGAGAAAATCAAGATCGCGGCGCTGCTGGATGAGATGGGCGTTGATGTGATCGAGGCGGGCTTTCCGATTGCCTCCGATGGTGATTTCGAAGCGGTTACGGAAATCTCCAAGCTGGTGAAAAACGCCGTGACCTGCGGCCTCGCGCGGGCGTCGAAAGGCGATATTGAGCGGGCGTGGGGCGCGCTGCAACATGCGAAAAAGCCGCGTATCCACACGTTTATCGGCACGTCGCCACTGCACCGTGAGCATCAGCTTTCCATGTCTGAGGCGCAGGTGCTGGACAAAATCCGCGACACGGTCACTTTTGCGCGCTCGCTGTGCGACAATGTTCAGTGGTCGCCGATGGATGCGACGCGGACCGAGCATGATTATCTGGTTGAGGCCGTCACGATCGCGGTCGAATGCGGTGCGACGACGGTCAATATCCCTGACACGGTCGGCTACACCGCCCCGCGTGAAAGTGCGCAGATTATCAAGATGTTGCTGGAGCGTGTTCCGGGACTGGATCAATGCGTAATCGCCACGCATTGCCACAACGACCTCGGCATGGCGACGGCGAATGCGCTGGCGGCGGTTGAAGCCGGGGCGCGGCAGATTGAATGCACGATCAACGGGCTGGGCGAGCGCGCGGGGAACACGGCGCTGGAAGAAGTGGTGATGGCGCTGAAAATCCGCAATGATATCATGCCCTTCCACACAGGCATTGACACGACGAAGATCATGCAGGCGAGCCGCCTTGTCTCGACCGTATCGGGCTTTCCGGTGCAGTTTAACAAGGCCATCGTCGGCAAGAACGCCTTCGCGCATGAAAGCGGCATCCACCAGGACGGGATGCTAAAACATGCGGGGACGTTCGAGATTATGCGGCCCGAAGATGTGGGCCTGACCGAAAGCAATCTGGTGCTGGGCAAGCATTCGGGGCGCGCGGCGCTGAAAGATAAGTTGCAGCAGCTCGGCTTTGATCTGGGCGATAATGCGTTTCAGGAAGCGTTTGTGCGGTTTAAGGCGCTGGCCGATGCGAAGAAGGAAGTGCATGACGACGATCTTGTCGCGCTGATCGATGATGCCCGCACAAGTGCAACGCATGATCGTATCCAACTGAAAACACTACGCATTACCTGCGGAACCGATGGCCCGCAAGAAGCGGCGTTGGAGTTGGAAATTGACGGCGCCGTGCAAAAACACACGACGACGGGGGATGGCCCTGTCGATGCGGCATTCAAGGCTGTGCAAGCCCTGTTTCCGCACACCGCGCAACTCAAACTGTATCAGGTTCACGCTGTAACGGACGGGACGGACGCGCAAGCGGAGGTTTCGGTGCGGTTGGAAGAAGACGGCAAAATCGTCACGGGGTATGCGGCGAATACGGACACGATGGTTGCGTCCGTGCGGGCCTATATCAACGCGTTGAACAAGCTGATGGTACGGCGTGAAAAGTCGGCTCCTGCGCCGATTCAGGCGGCCGGCTGAACGTGAATGGAGCGGTCGGCGTTCGCGCTGACCGATTTCCATCGCAAACAGCGTTAAATGTTTTGCTGCGACGCACACCAAGGCTTATAACGCCGCCATAATTCGATCAGAAACCCCTCTGACCACCCCGATAAAGGGAAGTATCCGAATGTTTGGCCTCTTCAGCGTGTTTTCCGCAGATATTGCGATTGATCTGGGCACGGCGAATACGCTGGTCTACGTCAAAGGGCGTGGCATCGTGCTCAACGAACCGTCCGTTGTCGCGCTTCAGGTGAAGGGTGAGCACAAAGATGTGCTGGCCGTCGGAGCCGAGGCCAAAGCGATGCTGGGCCGCACACCGGGCCGGATTGAGGCGATCCGTCCGATGCGGGACGGAGTAATTGCCGATTTCGATGTGGCCAAAGCGATGATTAAGGATTTCATCAGCCGGGTGCAGAAACGCTCGCTGTTGTCGCGGCCTTTCATTTTGATCTGTGTGCCGTCCGGTGCAACCGCTGTTGAGCAGCGCGCGATCAAGGAAGCGGCGATGGAAGCCGGGGCGCGGGCCGTTAAGCTGATCCCTGAGCCTATCGCGGCGGCCATCGGCGCAGGGATTCCTGTGGTCGAGCCGGAAGGGTCGATGGTTGTTGATATTGGCGGCGGCACGTCCGAGGTCGCTGTGATTGCGCTGCGCGATATTGTCTATGCCCGCTCGGTCCGTGTGGGCGGCGACAAGATGGACGAGGCGATTATCAGCTATCTGCGCCGGAACCATAACCTGCTGGTGGGGGAAACCTCTGCCGAGAAGATTAAGATGCATATCGGGATCGCGTGCTCTCCGGCCGATGGCGAGGGGCAGTTTATGAATGTGCGCGGCCGCGACCTGATTAACGGCGTGCCGAAAGAGATCACGATCAATCAGGCGCAAATCGCTGAAGCGCTGGCCGAACCTGTCGGGCAGATTGTCGAGGCGGTGAAAGTGGCGCTGGAGGCGACGCCGCCGGAGTTGGCGTCGGATATTGTTGACAAGGGCATCATGCTGACGGGCGGCGGCGCGTTGCTGAGCCAGCTGGATGCCGTACTGCGCGATGCCACGGGCCTGCCGGTGATGATCGCCAATGATCCGCTGAACTGTGTTGCGCTGGGCACAGGGCGCGCGCTGGAGCACATGAATGCGTTGCAGCATGTGCTGATTGATTAAACCGGACACCTGCCCGCGCTCGATTCTACATCGGGGCGATTCACGACCGCAGATCTCCCGACGTGTCGTCTATGTAAAAGCTGTCGGACGCTTAGACCATCCTGAACGATATAAGGATCACTCCGGATCGTCTAACTTCTTGTTTTAGCGCGTTTTCCGAGTCGGGCAATGAACCATTGCCCTTGAAAACACTCCAAGGCCCAGCAAGCTAACAACTTATTGATTTAATTGGGAAAAATGGTGCTGCCGGAGAGATTCGAACTCTCGACCTCTCCCTTACCAAGGGAGTGCTCTACCCCTGAGCCACGGCAGCAACGAAGCGGTGTCTAACGGTCATAGACCCCGATGACAAGCGCGAATCTCATCATACAGCGT
>CALDZQ010000061.1 GCA_937944035.1 uncultured Neomegalonema sp.
GGATTGGCGGGGTAACTATCGACTTTCAAGCGCATCCATCACGCGCATCATGCGGATGACCACGCCTGACCCCAGTTCCTGCACCGCCTTGAATGCCACATTTTTGCGGGTGGAGACGGGGAAGGGCAGGTCCGCCGCCGGGGTTCCCAACACGCGGTCGGCCAGCACTTTGCCCATCGCGTGAGACATCGCCACGCCGCGACCGTTATAGCCCATGCCGGAGATCAGGCCGGGGGCGGGTTCCATGAACGTGGGGACATGGTCGGGGGTGACGGCGATCTGTCCGCCCCACTGGTATTCCCATTTCACATCGCGCAGTTGCGGAAAGACGCGGACGGCGTCTTTTTTAAGCCATTCAAAGCCGCCGATTTCACCGTTCAAGCCCTTGAAGCCACAGCCGCCATAGACGATCTGGTTCCCCGGCTCGCGGCGCGCGTACATGATGACGCGACGGGTATCCGAGATGGTTTGTCCGGCAGGGAGGATTTCTTTGATGAGGTCTTCGGGGAGGGGGCCGCTGCCGATTTGGATCGGGTTGATGGGCAGCACCGTCTTTTGAACATCGGGGCGCAAGCGGTCTGTGTAGCCGTTGGTGGCAAGGACGACCCACTCGCTGCTGATGCGATGGCCGCCGCATGTGAGTGCCCAGCCTTTATCGGTGCGTTCCAGCGTTTCGATCCTCGCTTTTTCGTAAATGGCAGCCCCCGCTGAATGTGCGGCATGGGCGAGGCCGCAAACCAGAGAGAGGGGCTGTACCGCGCCGCCGCGCGGGTTGAGGATGGCGGAGTCGTAAGCGGGCGAGCCGGAAGCTTTGCGGGCGTCATCACCGTCGAGCAGGTCGTATTCCATGCCGTGCGCCGACCATGCCTTTGCCGCCTCGCGCCATGTCTTGCGCGCTTTTGCCGAGTGATCGACCCGCAGCCAGCCGTGTTGGCGGGCGTCGCATTTGATCTGGTATTTGCGGATCAGATCGAACAGGGCATCCGCAGAACCGAGCGATGTTTGGGCCAGACGCTCAAAATATATGGGTCCAACGGCCTTGAGCAGATCATCAGGACGGGCGACGGGCAGCATCGGATTGACCTGACCGCCATTGCGCCCCGACGCGCCCCAGCCGACGCCGCCCGCGTCGAAGACGGCGACTCTTAAACCGTTCGATGCCAGTTCCAGCGCGGTCCGGATGCCTGTGAAGCCCGCACCGATGATGGACACGTCACAATCGATGTCATGTGAAAGTGTTTGCCCCTCAAACCGCTGTGCGGCGGTGGCGGCCCAAAGGGATGCTTCGGTTCCTTGTTGCGACATAAGTGGTCCCGATCCTCTGTAAAAGCGGAATTTTGTTTCCATGCGATGGATTCTTGCCATACAAAGTTAGCCGATGCTGGCAAAAATGATACGCCACGTTTCATAATCGGGGGCAAGGTTTGTTTTCGGTGGATCATGAAACGGTCGGGACATGCTTCCGCCTCTATGGCGACGCTATCCTGTTTGCTGCTGCATAAAGTGCGGGCGGCTCAACGCCCAACTGAAAATGGGAGAAACAAAATGATGCGTAAAACAATCGCTGCGCTTGTTGCCGGGGCCACAATGGCTATGACGGCTCAGATGGCGAAAGCGGACGATCTTGATGAAATCACGGTCGCGTACTTCCTCGAATGGCCAATGCCTTTCCTGACCTCCAAGGTTGATGGCACGTATGAAAAAGTGCTTGGCAAGAAAATCAAATGGCGTTCGTTTGAAACCGGCACGGCGATGTCCGCTGCAATGGCTTCGGGCGATGTGCATATCTCGGTCAGCCAGGGTCTGCCTCCGTTCGTTGTCGCCACCTCGTCGGGTCTTGACCTTCAGGTTGTTGATGTCGCCGTCAGCTATTCGGACAACGACAACTGCGTCATGGGTGAAGCGCTGGGCGTTGATAAGACAAACACGCAAGAGCTTGAAGGCAAGCGCGTTGCAGTGCCGCTCGGCACGGCGGCTCACTACGGCTTTTTGCGCCAGATGAACCATTTCGGCGTCGACATTTCGACCCTGAACGTCGTTGACATGCCTCCCCCCGAAGGCGCGATTGCGCTGGCGCAGGGTCTGGTTGACTTTGCTTGCGGCTATGGCGGTGGTCTGACCCGCATGAAAGAATCCGGTAACGTGCTGCTGACCGGCGCTGAAAAAGAAGAGCTTGGTATCCTCGTGTTCGACGTAACCTCGGCTCCGACCGAATTCGTGCAAGAGCATGGCGGCGTTCTGGCGCAATTCCTCGCAATTACCGCTGCGGCGAACGATAAGTGGAATGCGACGCAAGATCCCGCAATGCTGGAAATCATTGCTAAAGAATCCGGCATGGACCTCGACGCGGCGCAAGCGGCGATTGCGACGATGAAATTCCCGTCCACCCAAGAGCAGCTTTCGCGCAAATGGTTCGGTGGCGGTATGCAGACTTTCATGAAAGGCGTCGCTGATGTCTTCGTCGAAGCCGGCAGCATCGATGAGTCGCTTGATTCCTATAATCAGGCAGCGAACCCTATGCCTTTGATGGCAGCGCGCTAAGTGTTGCGCCAAGATAAAACGCGCCAACGCTCACCACGTTGATTGAGGAAGTGGCCGGGGAGAAATTCCCGGCCACTTTTTTGTATCAAATTCCATTTGGCGGGCTTGCCGAAAAGAAGCATGTCGGAACCCTGTGGGCATGAAAGTCATTCGCGATCAACGTGCGTTCAAAAGCGGAATTTTGTTTCCATACAGCGGGTTCTTGCAATACAAATATGCTGTGCTGGGTGTACGATACGCCACGTTTCGCAAAGGGTGGCAAAACTTGCTTCCGGCGGGCGTTGCGATTGAGCGGGATACGCTTATGCCTTTTTGGCGATGCTATCCTGTTTCCGGCTGGAAAGAACAGCGGGCGGACAACACCGTCCATGTGAAAACTGGGAGAAGATAAGAATGATGCGTAAAACAATCGCTGCGCTCGTAGCCGGCGCCACACTGGCAATGACGGCTCAGGCTGCCCAAGCTAAAGAACTTAAAGAGTTGACCGTTGGTTACTTCCTCGAATGGCCAATGCCTTTCCTCGCCTCGAAGGTTGACGGTTCTTACGACAAAGCGCTTGGAATGCCGATTAAATGGCGTTCGTTTGACACGGGCACGGCAATGTCTGCCGCAATGGCGTCAGGTGACGTGCAAATCTCGGTCAGCCAGGGCTTGCCGCCTTTCGTTGTTGCGACTTCGTCCGGTCTGGACCTGCAAATCGTTGATGTTGCGGTCAGCTACTCGGAAAATGACAACTGCGTCATTAACAGTTCGCTGGGCATCGATAAAAGCAACGTGACCGAGCTTAACGGCAAGCGTGTTGCAGTGCCATTGGGCACGGCGGCTCACTACGGCTTCCTGCGCCAGATGGACCATTTCGGCGTTGACGTATCCAGCTTGAACGTTGTTGACATGCCTCCTGCGGAAGGCGCGATTGCGCTGTCGCAAGGCCTCGTTGACTTCGCTTGCGGCTGGGGTGGCGGTCTCAGCCGTATGAAAGAATCCGGCAATGCGATGCTGACGGGCGCTGAAAAAGAAGAACTTGGCATCCTCGTATTCGACGTGACCTCGGCTCCGACCGAATTCGTGCAAGAGCATGGCGGCGTTCTTGCGCAGTTCCTTGCTGTTACAGCAGCGGCGAACGACAAGTGGAACGCGGGTAAAGACAACGACGCGATGATCGAAGTCATCGCGAAAGAGTCCGGTATGGATGTTGACGCTGCAAAAGCATCGATCGGCACGATGAAGTTCCCTTCGACCCAAGAGCAGCTTTCGCGCAAATGGTTCGGTGGCGGTATGCAGAACTTCATGAAAGGCGTCGCCGATGTCTTCGTGGAATCCGGCAGCATCGACGAAGCGCTTCCTTCCTACAATCAGGCAGCGAACCCTATGCCTTTGATGGCAGCGCGCTAAGCCTCGCTCGCTTAATTAAGTGATTGGAATGGCCGGGGGAAACTCCGGCCATTTTTGTTTGTGGTTCCGTTTCCGGCGCGAGTTGTGTAGCAATCGCGGCCAACGAGTTCTTATTTATCCGGGATTGCCCCATGACCGTCACAACACGTTTTGCCCCGTCCCCAACCGGAAAGCTGCATGTCGGCAATTTGCGGCCCGCGCTGCTGAACTGGTTGTTCACGCGTCATGCGGGGGGGCAGTTCATCTTGCGGATTGATGATACCGACGCGGAACGCTCGACCGAGGAAAATGTCGATGACATCAAGCGCGATCTTGAGTGGCTGGGCCTCGGCTGGGACCGGTACGAGCGTCAGTCCGAGCGGATGGAGCGGTATAACGAGGCGGCTGATGAGTTGCGCGCGTCGGGGCGGCTATACGCGTGCTACGAGACGAGCACCGAGCTGAACCTGAAGCGGAAATATCAACTGCAATCGGGTCGCCCGCCCGTCTATGACCGCGCCGCGCTGAAGCTGACCGACGCCGAGATTGCCGCGTTCGTGGCCGAGGGGCGCAAGCCGCATTGGCGGTTTAAGCTGGACCAGGAGCGTGTGACCTGGACCGATGGCATTCGCGGCGAGACGAATGTGGACTGCGCATCGGTGTCTGATCCGGTGCTGATCCGCGAGGATGGCGGGTTTCTCTACACGATGTGCAGCGTGTGCGATGACATTGATTTCGGCATCTCGGACGTGATCCGGGGCGAGGATCATGTGACCAACACGGCGACGCAGATTCAGATTTTCGACGCGCTGGGCGGCAGGCCGACGGGGTTTGCGCACCACTCGCTGCTGGTGGATGCGGACGGGGCGGGCCTGTCAAAGCGGCTGGGGTCGCTGACGCTGGGGTCGCTGCGGGAGCAGGGGATCGAGGCGATGACGCTGCTGTCCTACATGGCGCGGCTGGGGTCATCCGAGCCGATTGAGCCGCGTAACAGCCATGAGGAGTTGATTGCGGGGTTTGATCTGTCCCGCTTTGGTCGTGCGCCCGCGCGGTTCAGCCCTGACGAGCTGACCATCCTGAACGGCAAAGTGCTGAACGGGATGCCGTTTGAGGCGGTGTCGGAGCAGTTGGCGGAGATGGGCGTGGACGCTGATGTGGCGCCTGCGTTCTGGGCGCTGGTGAGTGCGAATATCAACACGATGAGCGATGTGCCGGGCTGGTGGGCGGTTGTCACGGGGGACTTTACCCCCGATATTGCCGACGAGGATGCGGAATTCGTGGCGGATGCGCTGGCGCGGATGGATGCGGCAAAGCCGTGGGACGCGGAGACATGGGGCGCGATTACCGGTGCGCTCAAGGCCGATAGCGGACGCAAGGGCAAGGGGCTGTTCATGCCGCTGCGAAAGGCGCTGACGGGGCGGTCCAACGGGCCGGATATGGCGGCGCTGTTGCCATTGCTGCGGCGGTAAGAGTCTGATCTGAAGGGGTAAAAGACGATGGTGCGTCTATTTGTTGATTTTACATGGCTCTGGCTCATTTGGGCTGCGGTGTCGACTGTTCTGGATTCTTTTTTTCCCAGCTCTTCGTCCTTGTCTTCTTCGTTAGGTGTTCTGAATTCTATACTTGCGTCCATTGCCGCCGGACAGCTTTATGGCGCGCGGCACAAGCGGGAAATCAGCAATTCTCAGGCGTGGCTTATCGCTGTCGGTCTAACCATCTGGTCCACGTTCATCGCTCTTTTTCTAATGCTGATCAGAGCGCGGTTTGGGGGCGAGCCGGTATTGCCTGAGGGGGTCGATACCGGGACACTTGCGATCTTTGCAGTTGCAACGCTCGTTAGTCTTCTCGTCATTCGCTTCGCCTTGCGTTGGGGTGTGAAACTTGGTGCGAGGAACGCGCTCAAGGCCGGAAAGTGAGCCTTTTAATTTTGCGGATTATGCCTACATTGCGGGCATGAACATTTTTCAGAGAATAGCGGCTGCCGTGGGGGGCATCGGGGTGCTGGCGCTGGCGATATGGCTGGGGACGATTATTTTCGTCATCCTGCTCATCGTCGCACCGATTGCCGCGATTTATCTGCGCTGGAAAATGGGCAAGGTCCGCAAAGAGTTCGAGAAGGCGCAAGGCAACGCGCGGCGGGGACCGGACGGGGTGATCGAGGCGGACTATGTGATCGTTGAAGAGGTGACGCCCCTTGACGAGACCACAAAACCGCGCCAATAACGGCGTTATGAACACGATTTCGATCATCGAGATTTGCATTACCCGCTGACATAGTCTGCGGCGCGTTTGCGTGTTCAAATCCCTCTGAACCCCGAAGCGTCGCATCCGCGAAGAGGACGACGCATGGCCATCCGGCTTTATAACACACGCACTCGCAGCAAAGAGGATTTTGTGCCTCTCGACCCGAAAAACGTGCGCATGTATGTCTGTGGCCCGACCGTCTATGACCGCGCGCATATCGGTAATGCGCGGCCCGTGGTGGTGTTTGATGTGTTGTTCCGCCTGCTGCGTCATACCTATGGAGAGGCGCATGTCACCTATGCGCGCAACTTCACCGATGTGGATGACAAGATCAACGCCAAGGCGGCGGAGACGCGGCGGGACGGCGAGACGCTGGAGCAAACCGTCCGGCGGATCACCGATGAGACGATTGGCTGGTATCACGAGGATATGGACGCGCTGGGGGCGCTGCGCCCGACGCATGAACCACGCGCGACCGAGTATATCGCGCAGATGGTGGCGATGATCGAAGATTTGATCGGGCGCGGCCATGCCTATGAGGCGGAGGGCCATGTGCTGTTCGAGGCGCGCACGGACCCTGACTATGGCTCGCTGTCACGCCGTCCGCTGGACGAGATGCGGGCGGGGGCGCGGGTTGAGGTGGCCCCGTATAAACGCGATCCGATGGATTCGGTGCTGTGGAAACCCTCAACCGATGAGCAGCCGGGATGGCCTTCACCGTGGGGGCGGGGTCGTCCGGGCTGGCATATCGAGTGCTCGGCGATGGCGGGGGATTTGCTGGGCGAGGCGTTTGATATTCACGGCGGCGGGATCGACTTGCAGTTCCCTCACCACGAGAACGAATGTGCGCAATCGCGCTGCGTCGGGCATGATTTCGCGAATATCTGGATGCATAACGGCTATCTGCTGTCCGAGGGGGAGAAGATGTCCAAATCGCTGGGCAACTTTTTCACGGTGGCGGATTTGCGGGCGAAAGGTGTGCCGGGCGAGGTGATGCGTCTGGCGATGCTGATGACGCATTATCGGTCGCCGATTGATTTGACGGAAAGAGCGTTGGATGAGGCGGAGAAGACGCTGCGTAAGTGGCGGCGTCTTGAGGAGGCTGACTTACAATATTCTAACCGGCTAAAACCGCAGGGTAAAATTATAGATGCGGTTTATGCCGCTATTGCTGATGACTTGAATACACCAAAAGCGATTAGTATTTTGCATGAAGCCGCCAAGAACGGAGATGCTGGTTCGTTGTTTTTGGGTTCAGAGCTGATGGGGCTTCTAACTGTCGAAATGCAGAACTGGCCTTGGAATAATTATCCTCCAGAAGCTAATGCTTACGGTAGTATGATTGATTTCCAACTCTGCGAACGTGCTGCAGCGAAAAAAGTGCGCAACTTCGCCAGAGCCGATGCAATCCGTGATGCGCTTGTCGCTGCCGGGGTTGAGATTAAGGATACGCCACAAGGTGCCGAGTGGTCGCTGACACCTGCGTTTGATGCAACAAAATTGCCGGAAGCTGAGGATGTTTAGTCGCCTCTTGCACTTGGGAGTGCGCAGCACGACCACGCGCCTGCCCGCCCCACGGCGGGCGCGTCTTGCGCGAAGCGCAGAACACTCCCCCCTCGGTCAGACGCTTATTTTTGTGCGGCTTGGGGTGTTTCAGGCTGTGTTTCTTCTTTCGGGAGTGCGCAGCACGACCACGCGCTCGACCGCCCGCATTCTTATCTGGCGCGATTTCCAAGGAAATCGCTTGCAGCGGGCGCGTTCTGCTGCGCAGAACACTTCCACCCCCGGACGGTCGCTTGGCTTGTCACTCTGATAGCGCTTTCAACTTACTCCCTTGCCCGCAAAGGCCGTTCCAGCAGAGCGTCGACGGCTTCGTCCACCGTGCATTGGTTGTCGACGATGGCCGCGACCGTGGCGCAGATGGGGGTCTCAACGTTCCATTTAGCGGCCAGCGCGACGGCGGCGGCGGCGGTTGCTGCGCCCTCGTAAGTGGGGCCGCCCTCCCCTGCCCCGCTCGCCTCACCGATCCGCACGCCCAGCGAGAAGTTGCGGGACTGGGTTGAGGCGCAGGTCAGGGC